>VXRI01000080.1 GCA_009838595.1 Chloroflexota bacterium
AAGGGCTGACTCGCCTAGTGCCAAATTGGGGAGCAGTGGCAGAAGAATGGGACGGAGTTCACCTGAGCCTAGGCGGTCTGTTGACCGCAGAACAGAGTCGGCACGAATCAATATCAGGATGGAAGTATGGATGGGCTATGCTGAATTCGTGGCATGCCGAGCAGACTTATTGGTTGCGCCCACTGAAGACTGAAACCGAGCGTCAACCAGATTTCCTTGAAGGCATGGGATACCCTGAGATTGAAGGGTATCGCTCTCATAACATTGGCTGGGAAACCGGCTCATTGCTCACCAGCGATGAACCTTTCTGATAAGGAAACCCAGCCGTGCATGGGTTACAATTTGGCTGTACGAATGGCAGTGTGATAACGATGACGATTGCGACTGGGAGCGGATTGACAAAGACAGAAGGAAGGTCAGGGCAGGCGGAGGGCATGGGAGGAGAGCAACTGCTCGCGCCAGATGCAGATACGGACGCGCATGGACCGGATTCCGCGCTACCGTGGATGTGGATATACCGGGGGTCATTGACCCACCAGACAGATACTCGGTCAACGCAAATGTTGATTGTCGAGTCTCGTCAAGCGGCAGACGATACGATGATAGATGACGATGACTAGCCGGGGTTAGCGAGGAGAATCTTAATGGGAGCAACGCTCTTCCTTGAGGCTTTCGGACGGATATCCGGCCCAGCGACCATCAATTCCCGAGAAGAAGACCTTCACAGCGTCTTCAGAGAACGAGCCGAATTGATGCGCTGGGCAACCACATCCAACGACCGCCCGCTGCTATGGTTAATGGAGGAAGCGGAGATAACCGCCGACACTGATACACACCGTATCGGATGGGTGCAGGTTGGATTGGGAGTTGGACCAGTCGAGGTACTCAGTACACCGACGAACCCAACGCCAGGTTGGGTGGGGTTGCCGGTACGCCAGACAAGTACCAACCTGGCCATGGCGTTGGTGCCATTAGTCCAATGTTTCGACGACTCCCTGCGCCGCTTTGGCGTAGTGGAGTTGGCGGGACTCCAGGTAACGGTAAGTACACTGGATGCCGATACACAATCCTGCATTGGTTATCTCGTGTCCGTGCTCAACTGGTTCAATACCGATTCGAAGGCAGGCGCCGAGGCGATAGTTGCCTTCGACCAAAACCTGCTCGAAGGCAATAAAGTTTCGGAGTTGCTCGCCATATTGCAGCGCAGGAACACCTATCCATTCGAGTTCAGAACATTCACTCCCGTGTCTGATAAACAAATGGTCAGCATACCGTTGGAGGAAATGCCATATTACCCCATCGCTCCACAACCGGATACTGGCATGTTCGTCACTTTGCCGGAGTGGACGCCGAGCGCGGCGGGATGGGTGCTCGCCAGTGTGATTGACGCGGCTCGACTCATCAATCCAAGTGCAACCGAATTCGCAGTGCGACTGACCCGATTTCAAGGCTAGTAATATGACAACCACTGACGCACGAGTAGAAACCCTTCTGAAGTCCCTGGTTGGCTGTGAGTTTCTGGTTACGCTCGTCTTCAGCTTGCTTCGACACTCCCTTGCACTGAGACGGCGAGTTGGCTGCGACTGTTCACATTGAGCTTACGCAGCACATGGCTCACATGGTTACGCGCCGTGTGTTCGCTTATGACAAGCTGCTCCGCGATGTCCCTGTTTGTGCAGCCCTCCTTGATGAGCGAATACACCTCGCGCTCCCGCTTGGAAAGCAGCGCATAAGCCTGCCTCTCCGTTATCGCCGAACCGCAGGCGTCGTGCGCCTCGCCAATCGCTTCCAGTGTCTTGAACCTGTGCAACACTCCCGGCGTAACGACGGGGTCTAAGTAGCACTTGCCCTCTGCAACCGAGCGCACCGCTCGCAGAAACTCCCGGCGGGTAGCGGTCTTGAGCAGATAGCCGGACGCGCCCGCGGTTATAGCTGCGAACACCGTCTCATCATCGCTGTGAGATGTCAGCATCAAGACTTTCGCGCGCGGCGCATCGGCGCGAATCCGCCGGCAGGCGTCTATGCCGCCCATACTCCGCACATCCACGCCAAGCAGCGCCACATCTATGCTGAGCCTCCTCACCTCCGCGATTGCCTCAAGCGCATCATCCAATTCCGCGACAAGTTGCAGGTCGGATTCCGCTTCCACAATCGCCCGCACCCCCAAGCGCACCAGTTCGTGCCTGTCCGCTATCAGCAGTCTGACAAGTTTCATTGTGCAGCCTCGTTTGCCTTGGGGAGATACGGCAATAAGTTAACTAACGGCAGTCCCCTCGCCTAATCGGGTGCGCTGATACACCTTCGTCCGCCCTGATATTGGTGAAGGGTGAAGGCGCACATCAGCGAGAAGATAACGCGATGTACTATGCGTTCGCGCCTTCCAATAGTACAAAAGATAGTAGGTTGCGCTCCTCATTATAGTACATGTATAGGATATACGGAAGGGTAAATACTATTTATGCTTGATTCAATCGGCAACAAGTCTCAATAGAAGAAGGAGGTATCAATATGGTCAAGCGATTGATGGCGGTAATGCTGATGGCGGCGCTGATTGTAGCCGTCGCCTCTGCCGGTGGAGTGGCAGAGGCAGACGAACCCGATTACACCGACCCGAAGGTGGTTATAGCGCTCATAACCAATCTGGAGAAGGCAGACGACATGGAAGATGCGTTCCTTGTATTGCCCCAGGCAGCGCAGCAAGCGGTGGTGGAAGGAGGCGATGGTTAACAATGTACAGGTAAGTTCTAAAATCATTGAAGATAGTACTGGTGAAGACAGCAATTACTCTGCTGTCGGAGGTATGTCAGGCGCTTCAAGTTCGGCACAGAACGAATGCGATGATTACGAAGTTTATGTACAGATGTATGCAGTCAAGCCAAAAGT
>VXRI01000365.1 GCA_009838595.1 Chloroflexota bacterium
GCGAGCCAGACCGCACTAGGTTTTACACTTTGGTGTACACGCCGCCCGCCGTTAGCGCGAAGAATGTCGGCACGGCGAGGTTGAACGCGACCACCGGCTCGATGGCGGTCGCGCGGACGAGCAGCGCCGTCAGGAACTGCCCCCAATAGTAGTAGTTAAGGTAGCCGCCGCCGAACCACGGGTCATACGGCGGCATGATTGTCGAGCGCAGAACCGCGTTGAGATACGCGAAATCCATCGGCTTCTCGCCGCCGCGGAACGGATGCCACAGGTCCGGGTTCGCCATTCGCACCAGCACGAACACAAGGAACGCCGCGATGAACACGACCTCCGCCACCACCAGCGCGCGCCAACGCATCCGAACAAAGTCGATTATCTCGTCTCCACGCACTGCGAATACGCCAAGCGACGCCATACCCAACAGCAAGAGCGCCAGCACGATGGACGACCGCGAAAACGCCATCAGTTGCGTGCTCGCCAGCAGCCAGACGATTAGACCGACCAGCAGCAGCCCCAGCACCTTGCCGAACAAGTAGCCCCTGTCCGATAGCGGCCGAAATACGACGAATGTCAGCGGCAGCGCAGCCAGTGCGATGAGTTCCAGCACGCCAAGCCACGCCAGCACGGGCAGGCGATTCGTCCAGCTGTCCGTGTGGATAATGCTCGTCCAGGTGCCGCCGCTCTGCTGTATCGCCAAGTCCTCTGGCGAGTACACGAGACCCGGCGAGGGCCGCCGTTCCCTTGCAGGCAAATCGTAAGCATCAGACGGTGCGCTCTGCTCAATCAGCCGCTGTATCTCCTCCGCGCCGAGTCGTCCCGTATTTCGGAATATCAGCACCTTGGGATGATCGTACACGGAGAAACTCTCGTCCGCCCAGCCCAGTTTCAGGGCGACCGGCGAGGTTGTGTGTCGCTGCAATGCGGGCGGCGTAGACAGTTTAGGGCGACCGAGCGTGTCGTCCGCGAATGCGATGCCGAACAAATCAGGATACGATGTTTGCACATTTTCCAGCGTGTAACCGAGCTGTTCCGCGAATAATAAATTGTAATATGAGGTCGATATGGGATAGCGCTCCGGCAAGCGCGGTATCGTGCCGTACAATCGGTTGCTGAAGAACACCAGATAGTCCGCGTCCGCGAGCGATTCGGCGATGTGAGCGGTCTTGGCGTATCGGTCGTTCTCGTACATCGGCAGCTCACCGAACCGGAAATCGCGCCGCTGATTGGGCAGCGACTCCTCCCAGTGTTCCTTGAGTACGGTCGCCCCATGCGGCGCGCTGCGGTTCAGCCATTCGCTCGCTCGCACCGCCGTGTGCGTTTGCCCGTACACGCCGTTGAGATACGCCAGCGCGTAGAACGCCGCGCCTGCGAGTACCAGCGCAATCAGCGCGCACGATAACGGACGCAGCGCCCGCGCGAGCCAATCTTGCCAACCCCGCCCATCCCGATTGATCCACGCTATACGCTGTGCTGTCGCGACGTCCCACAGCGCCCACAGCAGGCGCGCGCCGAACAGCGTCAGCAGGGGCGCTATGGGCAGCATATAGCGCATGAACTTCACATGGAAGCCGCCGGTTACTATGAAATACGGCACGACCCAGCAGAGCAGCAGCACTTCGACCTGCGCGTGCTTAGAGCGCACGGGCAGCGTGGCGAGCAGTGCAAGCAGCGATATGCCCGCCGCCGCCATGAGCGCTATCGCGCTGTGCGACGCGAACAGGATGCCCGCAGGCAACGCCCAGCCGACCAGCAGGTACGCCAAGCCAAGCTTCAAGGGCATGCCGCGCAATGATATGTATAGCAGCCCAGCCCACGCCACGATGCCTAGCGGCAAGCCGTAGCCCCAGACCGCCAGCTGACGAATGTGATATAGATACGGCGCGGTGTTGGCGTATTGGCGCGTGTACGGATAGTCGCGTATGCCGCGGATCATCTCGGACTGCTCGCTCACATGACTGAAGAACGTGCCCCAGTCCAGCAGCGTGTAAGGCTGGGCGATTAGCAATGCGCCGATTGCTATCGCGCCGCCGCCGACAACGCCTTCAAAGGCTACCTTGCATCGCTGTCTGAACCCGACCGTTGCTTCCTTGCCATTGAGACCGAGCGCGAACATGAGATGCGCGATGACAAATGGCGCGATGATGGGAAGCTGGCTTGCCTTCGTCGCAAGCCCAAGCCCGACGAGCGCGCCCGCAAGCAGAGAATCGCGTATCCTGCCTTCCCGCGCAACCCTGACCATGAAGTACAGCGCGGCTATGGCGAGCATCGCCTGCAGCGTGTCCACAGCGAAGTAGTGGCTGAGCTGGATGTGTATGACGGCGAGCGCGGTCAGAGCGGCGGCGAGCAAGCCCGCCCTGCGGTCGAACACCAGCGTGGCGATACCATAGACGGCGAGTATCGTCAGGATGTCCGCAAGCCCGGATACGGCGCGACCAAGCACTCGAATATCATTGGCGTCATTGAGGAACGGCGAGCCGGCAATCTGCATTGCCTTGAGCACATACAGCGGGAAGCTGCCGTAGTTGAACCAGCGCGGATTCCAAGGGCTTTGCTCCGCGTCGAACAGCAGGTGAATATCGCCAAGCGACGGCGGCGAAACGCCGATAACTCTGTCCAGAATGGCGCGCTCGTCCGGATGTGGCGTAAAGCCAAAACCATCGTCCCACGCCAGCCCGTAAAAGCGCAATGCGAGGGCAAGCGCGAGTATGGCGATTAGCAGAACGCGGGAAGTGAATAGACGACGAACATGGGACATAAGGGATTTGGAGGATGAGTGATGTTCAACCTGATTCGTATAGAAAAGACACGGGGCAATGCAACCCATGACACTAAATTACACCATTATGTAATCTGCGTTCAATAAACCCTCATTAGCGC
>VXRI01000419.1 GCA_009838595.1 Chloroflexota bacterium
CTGCAAGCCGCCGCCGTTGAAGGAGAGCGCGACCGCATTGCCAAAGAAGTGATGCTCGACGACCTGCGGACAGACCTGGACACGCACGACGCCGGCGAACACCTGCGCAGCCTGCGCGTGCTGGGCAGCCCGTTCCAGAGCATCCGCATGATATTCGACCTGATGCCGCGCGACACCGAAGAGCATTGGCGCAACATCGCGGCGCGCATGGCGCTCGTCCCGCAAGGGCTGTCGAGCTACCGCCAAAGCCTTGCTGAAGGCATGCGTCTATCGTCCACGAGCAGCCGCCGCCAAGCCGAAGGCTGCGCTCAACAGGCGCGCGTCTGGTCAGGTGAAGGCGGCGATAACGGCGCGAAGACCTTCTTCCATGAACTCATTGACGCATTCGACGCAGCCGGCGTTGCATCGGACTCGCTGCGCGGCGATCTCACGGCGGGCGCAGATGCAGCCGCGAGCGCATACGCCGATTTCGGCAGATTCCTATCCGATGAATATCTGCGAGCTGCGTCGTCGCGGGACGGCGTGGGCGAAGAGCGTTACGCGCTGGCGTCTCGCTCGTTCAATGGCGTGGAATTGGACTTCGCCGAGACATACGCTTGGGGCTGGGAGCAGCTGCGTTGGGTCGAAAGCGAGATGGCAAAGACCGCAGAGAGCATCTTGCCCGGCGCCGGCGTGGAAGCGGCTAAAGAATTGTTGGAGACCGACCCCGACCGCGCCATCGAAGGCGTGGATGCTTTCCAAGAGTGGATGCAAGAATTGCAGGATACCACCATCGCCGAACTGAACGGCGCGCACTTCGACATTCCCGATCCCGTGAAGCGCATTGAGGCGATGATTGCGCCGCCCGGCGGCGCGCTGGCAATGTATTACACTGCGCCGTCTGAGGACTTCAGCCGTCCGGGGCGTACTTGGTATCCGACAGGCGGCAAGACTCGATTTCCGCTTTGGGGCGAGGCGTCCATCGCATACCACGAGGGCGTGCCGGGGCATCACTTCGAGCGAGGCATCGCCAAATATCTGACCAGCGAACTGTCGCGCTTTCAGACGGCGATGGGTGGCACATCCGGCTACATCGAAGGCTGGGCATTGTACGCCGAACGGCTGATGGCAGAACTTGGCTATCTGGAAAATCCAGACTACTATCTGGGCATGCTGCGCGCGCAGGCGCTCCGCAGCGTGCGGGTGATAATAGACATCGGCATGCACCTTGGCTATGCCATCCCGGCGGACGCGGATTTTCATCCCGGAGAGGATTGGTCGCCCGAACTTGGCTTGGAGTTCATCCGGCAGCGCAGCCATTTCCCGCCCGACTTTGTGGCAAGCGAAGTTGACCGCTACCTAGGCATGCCCGCACAGGCAATATCGTACAAAGTCGGCGAGCGCGAATGGCTGGACGCGCGCTCGGACGCCAAGCGGCGCAAGGGAGCGGACTTCGACCTGAAAGAGTTCCACACCCGCGCGCTCAATCTAGGTCCCATGGGACTGGCGCAGATGCGCCGCGAGATGGCGCGCGTGTAGTTCTTCAGTCCGTCAGGAAAGGGAACGATATGAATACTCGCGCAGAGATACTAACACTGGACACTATACGGGACGCGCTCACGCCCGCGCTCGAAGCAGGCGACGCGCAGTGGGCAATCATATTCGGCTCTTATGCGCGCGGCGATGCAGACGAGTACAGCGACCTTGACCTGATAATCGTCGCGGAGACGGACAAGCGCTTCCTGCAAAGGCACAAGGATTACATAGGGATATGGGATGTGATGGATTTGTGGCGCAAGGACATTGATATGTTAATCTATACGCCTGACGAAATCTCCGGGATGATAGAGCGCGATAATCCGTTCATCTCTCGGGCCGTTGCGGAAGGAGTGGTGATATATGAAAGAGAGCGAAGACACCGCAAAAGTATGGCTGCGTCAGGCAACGATTGACCTAGACTTCGCACGGAACGCCTTAGACAACCAATTCTATTCGCAGACTTGCTTCGTTTCACAGCAAGTCGCCGAAAAAGCGCTGAAATCTCTCGCCTACTACCGCGGCGACAGATATGTAACCGGACACTCTTTGGTAAATTTGGCGCGCACTCTTGAGAACTCCTATCCGCAACTTATGGAGTATATGCGCGCCATCAGACGATTGAACCTTTACTACATCCCTACTCGCTATCCGGATGCGCTGGCGGGCAGCGTTCCGTCTGATTGCTTCGACCAGGAACAAGCTGAAGAAGCCGTGCTGTTTGCAGAAGATATAGTTTCATTCGCCAGAGCCATAATTCCCGACTGAGAACGCATTATGCCTTTAATTCTAGCCGTGCCTTCGTGCAAAATATAATCAAACGATGAAATCAGTCCGATATGCAAACTTGCGTGAAGGGAGCGTCCCTGCATCATGGCAACTCGCGTAGGCATCAACGGGTTCGGACGCATTGGTAGGCAGGCGCTCCGCGCTATTATGGAACGTCATGCGGACACGCTAGAGGTCGTCGTCGTCAACGACAGGACAGACTTCGAGACCAACGCGCACCTGTTCAAGTACGACTCCACATACGGGATATACCCCTCTGATGTGCAGGCGCTCGACGGATCGATTGTCATAGGCGACATGTCTATACAGGCATTATCCGAAGCCGACCCTGCCGACCTGCGCTGGGGTGACGCCGGCGTGGACATCGTTATCGAGTGCACCGGCGTGTTCACGGACGCGGACAACTCCGCGAAGCACCTGGCGTCCGGCGCGAAGAAGGTCATCATATCGGCGCCGGCGAACAATGACGACATCACCCTTGTTTTGGGCGTCAACGAGCGCCGCTACGATCCGGACAAGCACAACATCGTGTCCAACGCATCCTGCCCCACGCACTGCATCGCG
>VXRI01000071.1 GCA_009838595.1 Chloroflexota bacterium
GAGTGGTTCACCACGAACTGTGGTGAACTTGTCGAACCACACCCCACGAGTTCTCGTCCTTCGACAGGACCAAGACGAGCGGGTCTTGTTATTACAACCATCCGAATGGAAACGCTATCCGACAAAACATGCCTGTTGACACGCATTCAGCAGTTGTTTAGGATTTGAGGATAGACTAGGTTATGGGTTATAAGCGCATTCTGGGAGCGGGTATGCCTGACCAGTATCAGAAGGAAATCGAGGATATTCTGCGGAAGGCAGAGTCGGAAGAGCCGTTGCCTTCGGGTGGCGCGAACCGTAGTCTGCGCGGGATGGTGTGGCAGTACACGCGGCAGTCGCTGAACAGCAAGGCTTGGGGCGTGTCGCCGGGTAAGATTATGCTGGGCGCGCTTGGCATATTTCTGGCGGCGTTGTTGCTGCGTCCGCTCGTGGGCGGCATGTTCGGACTGCTGGCTTGGGCGGCGCTGATCATCTTCATCATCGCTTATGGGATGATTTTCCTGCGACCGTCCAAGTCGCGCAGCGAGCGCAAGATGTGGCGCGGGCGGTATATCGACGATGACGACGCGGATGAAGGCGGACCTTGGTGGCGACGGTTTAGGAGGTAGGGTTGTATCTGGGAGAAATGCGCTGAGCGGCGTATGCGGTCATCAACATAAAGACCATACTAAAGGGGGAGCAGGCTTTGAGTCTGCTCCCCCTTTAGTTTAGTTCTTTGCCCCATCATAACCTTTCCCATAATGGTGGAAATGGTGGTAGGGCTTTATGATAGATGAGCCTCACAGATTGTAAGTTTCTAAACGGCGCACTCGCCTTCGCCGCGTTCCAGGACATACTTGACCGTTTTGTCCCAATCGATGTACTGCTCTAGCGTTTCGCGGTTGAGGTCGGGCAACTCCTTGAACTCGCCCATCATTTCCTCAAAGTAGCCTGTGCCTTGACGCAGCACATAGTCCTTGAACAACTCGCCCTCGTCGTGGCTGTTCTGGTAGTCGGCGACGATCTTCTTCAACGCTGCCGGCGCGCGCTTGGCAGGAATCTTCGCCTTGACACGCTGCCCGAAACGGGCGTCGTCCTGGTCGTAGCTGCCGCCGAGGAAGAGTTCGTATGCGGGAACCTGTCCGCCCGGTCCTCGCGCTGCCGCGCCGTGGAATCCGATGTCCGCGATGTGGTGCTGACCGCAGCCATTGGGGCAGCCGCTCATCTTGACATGCATCCCGCGCACCAGCGGGTCAGACTTATCGACTTCTTCGACTGCGTCGGACAACGCCCTTCCGAGACCCATCGATGCCGTGATGCCCAGCTTGCAGCTATCGGTGCCGGGGCAGGACACGATATCGGTGATTTCGTGCGCGCCTGAACCGCCGAAACCTATGCCGCTGAGTCGTTGCCAGACTTCGTAAAGTGCGTTCTCCGGCACCCAGCGGAATGTCAGGTTCTGCTGGTGCGTGATGCGCGCGCGACCACCGGCGTACTTGCGCGACATATCGGCGAGCTGGTGGAATTGCCGCGCGTTGATGTCGCCGAGCGGCAGCTTAACCGTCACGGCCTTGTAACCGTCTTGACGCTGGTCTGATACATTGGTCTGTAGCCAGCGCTCAAATTCAGGATCGCTGCCGAACGCGGCGTAGTCGCCGTCGAGCGAGGGAGCGTCCAGCGTCTCGTCCTCCACAAACATCAGGTCATCAGGGTCGAATGACCGCTGTGCCCACGACTGCTTGATTTCCTCTTCGACTTCCTTGCGGAACTCGTCGATGCCGACGCGCGCGATGTAGAACTTAATGCGCGCCTTCATGCGGTTGCGGCGCAGTTCGTTGGTGCGGTGGAATATGCGCAGCACCGCCTCGGTCATCTTCAGGTATTCCTCGACCGGCACGAACTCGAACAGTGTGGGCGCGATGCGTGGCATAATGGATGTGCCGCCGCCCACGACCATCTTGAAGCCCTTCTTGCCGTCCTGAATGCGCGGGATGAAACCGACATCGTGGATGGGAGTGATCGCGCAGTCGCTGTCGCAGCCGGAAAATGCGCTCTTTACCTTGCGCGGCAGGGACTGGCTGAACGGATGGCGTACGAAGTATCGCGCGTACGCGGCGGCGTATGGCGTAACATCGAATGGCTCATTGGCGCACACGCCGGCGACCGCGCAGCCGGTAACATTGCGCACGGTGTTTCCGCACGCCTCGCGCGTGCTCAGCCCAACATCGCCGATGAGTCGCATAATTTCGGCGCCGTGCTCGAGCTTGATGTGGTGGAACTGGAAGTTCTCGCGCGTGGTAACATGCCCCTTCTTAAGCGGCGCGTACTTCTCCGCGACCTCACCTAGCGCGTCAAGTTGGTCGGCGTTGACGCCGCCGAACGGGCACTTGATACGGAACATCTGCGCGTCCGGCTGGCGCTGGCCATAAACGCCCTGTCGCAGCCGAAACGCCATAAAATCGGTCTCAGACCACTCACCCGCTCGGAAGCGAGCCACCTGTGTTTCAAAATCGGCAATCTCTTCAGGAAGAATCTCGATGATGCTCTTGGCGCGAGGCTTCCATTCCGTTTGGGTCATAGCGTAACGCTCTCCTTCCGCGTGTGGTGGATGTCAGATGTATTAGCTGGGTGGGAATATTGGGAATATCATGAGGCAAAAAAAGCCCCGCTTGATTACATTAAGCGGGGCGTCTCTTATCGATTTCGGCAAAGTGTACCCGCCAACCCCTATCGGTCGTTCATACAGGTGCAGATGTTGTCGAAAGCGCAATACAACATGTTAGGACAACTGTAACAACCCATCCTCTATATGTCAACAATACGAATTGCGTCAAAATAGAGGTTACCGAACCGGTTATCGTTGCTTCAAAAG
>VXRI01000116.1 GCA_009838595.1 Chloroflexota bacterium
CGGTCGTTGGGAATTGTGAAATCGTCTTCACATCATTACATCGATGGACACGATAGCGGATGTTTCGGCTGGTCAGGGGCAGCTATTCCGAGATTCGGCGACGCAGGCTCTCGATTTCTTCAAGCAGTTCGCGTTCACGCGCTTCCGCGGCAAGACGAGCTTCGCGCTCGGCTACTATCGCATTGTGTTCCGCAATCCGTGCCTCGCGTTCGCGGGCTTCTGCGGCAAGGCGTGCCTCCCGTTCTGCCATGCGTGCTTCGCGTTCGGGTTCCCTGCGGTCGATTGTCTTGCCAGTGATGGGGTCTAGCACATCGAACTCTTGCCCGTCCCAATAGAATTCGACCTCCAGTAATTCGCTATATGCTCTGGCGGAACCATCAGCTTCGGTGAAAACTTCATAAGGCTGGTATTTGCCGTCAATGAGGCGGTCTCCGGCTAGCGGCTGTCCGTAGTAGTCGCCGCCACTTGCATCAAAGCGCCAATACTCGGTTATTCCCAGCCGCGCGTATAGATCGCGCTTGTGCCCTATGTCGTTCTGCGCCGTACTCGGGGACGCGACTTCCATTGCGAAGTCCGGCACTTTGTCAATTTCCCATAGCCAAAAGTTCGGCAAGTTCTTGCGGATTTCGTCTTTCGGCACATCGAAGGCGATAAAGAAGTCGGGAGCGACCCGCCTGTTGCCATTTTCAATGTCATACGATATGAAAACTATGCCCGACATGAACACATCGGGACGATCTTGGTAGCGCTCGAAGAGCAGCTGCGAGATTCGCCTGATGGATAAATCTTGCTCCATGCCGTCCTCGACCCGCTCCGGCTCTTCGTAGAAGATGTCGGGTAGTGTTCTATTGACCCATGCGTTGGTTATGGTTCGGGTTGCCGTACCACTGGTCGTCATTGGCAGCCTCCATATCCCGTAGTAGGCGTGCGCAGTAGGCTTGGCGCAATTGAATCATACCATACAACAAGCGCTTCCCCGGTTGAGGGGAACGCTACTCTACACCGATGGGCAGAAAGGGCAGGATGGATCAGGGACTTGCCCACGCTACCGAGCTTCCTGCGGCTCTGCCCCGGATTCATCGGACTTGGCGTCTGCGTTAGTGGCAGCGACTTCGGAAGCGGCAGATGTCTCCGGGCGGATGAATGAGAATATGACGGCGACGAAAACTAAGCCCGCGATGATGATGTACGCGGCGCGCAGTCCGGCGACGAAGGCGTTCAGCAATCCGGCGTCGCCCGTTTCCGTGACTGTTGATATGTTGGGTAGGAAGCCCATAGACACCATCACCGCCGACACTATCGCCGTGGCGACCGCTGTGCCGGTTATGTTTCCAGAGTTGCGCACCAGGTTGATGAAGCCGGACATCACGCCGTACCTGCTCTCCGGCACCTGTTGCATAATCGAAGAGTTGTTCGGAGGGTAGAATGTGGCGGTGCCGCCGGCGAGCAGCAGCATGCCGATGGCGACAGTCCACACGGACGACTCGGTGGTGAGGGTGGATAGCAGCAGCAAGCCGCATACTGATAATGACAGTCCGCCCACTGTGAACCAGCGGAAGCCGAATCGGTCGGACAGGCGGCCGCTGACTGGGCCGGTTATTATCATGGCTATGGAAGCGGGGACGAAGAGCAAGCCGATTTGCTGCGGGGAGAAGCCTAGCGCTGCCTGCATGTAGAAGGGGAGCAGGAAGCGCATGGAGGAGTTACCGATGAACGAGATGAACTGCGCGGCGACGCCGAGCGACACGATGCGTGCCTTGAACAGGCGCAGGTCTATCATGGGTATCTGGCAGCGCAGTTCCCACCATATAAAGAGGGCGACGAATGCGACCAGCGCGCCGATGCCACCCAAGGACAGCGGGTTGTCCCAGCCGAGGCGCGGCGCGTTGGTCATCACCAATAGGAATGTAATCAGCGCAGCAGTTGACAGCGCAGCACCCAGCCAGTCGAACGATGAGCTTCCGTCGCCGCGCCGCGAGTATATGCGCCCGTCCAGTACCGCGAACACCGCTAAAATCGCCAGCAGCGCCAGTCCCACGCCGAAGTAGAACACCCACTGCCAGCCCAGCGTCCCCGCGATGAACCCGCCTAGCGCGGGACCCGCCACATTGCCCGACCCCACGACAGTGATAAACGACCCTATCGCCTTGCCACGCTCCTCGTCTGGGAATGTCGATAGCACCATCGCCATGCCCGTGCCTTGTGTCATGCTCGCCCCGACGCCCTGCAAGACCTTGAACCCGATGAGCATCAAGATGCTGTCGGATGTGCTGGCGAACACGCCGCCGACTATAAAAATGGCGAATCCGCCGATATACACGCGCTTGCGCCCAACAATGTCGGACATCCTACCCATTGGCAGCAGCAGCGCGCTAATGGCGAGCGCGTAGCCAATTAGCACCCACTGCGTCGTGGGCAAGTCCGTACGGAAATGCTCGGCGATGGTGGGCATCGTAACATTCAGGCTGCCAAAATCGGCGACCGACGTAAATGTGCCAATAGCGAGCGCGAGAAACACCCACCACCTATAAGAACCGCTCTGCGATAATCCGCGAGCGAAGGAAAGACGGGAAAATATCATAAGGTATGCCGCATGCCATTGTACGCCCCATAGATATCCCCGCACAACGGAAAGCGCCGATACGAATCCCTTCTACATACCGAGTCGATGCAGTACATGCTGTACTGCAATGCCAAGCGCACGCATCAAGGGCCGAACGAGAAAACACCCCTACAATCTATGCAATTTCTGCCAGCGAATTTGTCAACACTTACAATTCTCCTTCCCCAATCGCCGCCGCATTTGAACACACCATACCCAAGCCGATATAATCGCGTCCAAC
>VXRI01000218.1 GCA_009838595.1 Chloroflexota bacterium
GCCTAACCGTCGTCTTTCCATGCTTCCTCCGTTACGATTATTCTTCGTGCAGTTGCAGTTAGTCTGTTTCTCAATTCTAGCACACGCGCACCTTGCAACTAAGAATGCGAAGGTGGAAGATTAACTTGTGTGCCGGATTGGATGGACTCGTTGAAGTTCTGCCGAACAAATGCAGACACATTGCCCTCATCTTAACCTTCTCACGAGAGAGAAGGGGAATTTGAAATCGCCATCTTATGACGCAAATGGAGTGCGGGAAATGCCGGAAGCGCCGGAATTGGAAGTGGTCAAGGATTTTCTTGCCGATAATCTGGTCGGTGTGTCGGTCGAGTCCGCGACGGTGATGAAGCCGAGTGTACTGCGGTCGTTGTGCGGCGATGTTGCGGAGGATTTGCCGGGTCGGGCATTCGAAAGCGTGTGCAGACGTGGCAAGTTTATTCTGCTTGGGTTGACCGGCGGGCGCATGCTCTCCATTAACCCGATGCTGACAGGCGCGCTGCAATACTGCTCACCGAAACAGCGTGTGTACAAGCGCACTTGCTTGCGGTTCGCGCTGTCAAACGGCAAAGAGCTGCGCTACATAGATGATAAGCAGATGGGATTGGTACATTATGTTGGCGAAGGGCAGATTGGCGTGATTTCTCGCCTACATGAACAGGGGCCGGACGTGCTTGACGATTTCACCTTCGACGAGTTCCAGCAGCGGCTCAAGCGCTTCCACGGCGAGATTAAGGGCGTACTGACGCGAGGACGCGTGATTTCCGGCATCGGCAACGCTTGGGTGGACGAGATACTGTTCGCGGCGCAAATATACCCGTTTCGCAAGCGGAAAGCGCTGTCGGAAGATGAACTGCGCCGCCTGTTCGAACACTCACGCAAAGTCGTTGAAACAGCAATTCCGCTAGTCCGCGAGCGTATAGGCGATGATGTTCACCTCAAGGCGCGCGATTTCTTGCAGGTGCACAATAGGGGCGGCGAGCCTTGCCCTCGCTGTGGCAACTCCATCAGCCAGATTACCGCGAACAAGCGCATCACGAGTTACTGCCGCCGCTGCCAGCCGGGTATGCTGCTCAGAAATTAGGTTGTGTGGATATTTGCGTCATTCCCGTGAAAACGGGAATCTAGTGCCATAAAATTGATCGAACCGCGTAATTTTCGCCGTCTGGAAGATACTGGTTTCTTGCCTGTGCGGGATAGACGAGCTGAAATATCGAAATGTCCACAGAGCCTAGTCTGTTCTGTGACGCATCCGGCGGTGATATTCGTTAGGCAATCACTAATGGAATGCGAATCTCTGCGGGCGTCAGCCCGCCGTGATGCGAGAGCAGCGGGAAGCGGCTCTCATCTAGCGTGGCGCGATAATCCAGCACGGCGTCTCCCGTGGACATTACTAACGCTTTTCGCATCCGGCGGCGGGTTTCATCCGCCAGTGATGCAGCGCCCAACAGCCCGCATTCCTTAACTTCCTGCGCGGTGAGCACTAGGAAGTCGTCGCCGAATCGATCGTGGATTGCCGCCCTAAATGCGCCCATGTTCGTGTCCGATACATCGGCGTATATTGCGCGCTGATCGCCGGTGAACGGACCGTCGCACAACTTCAGCAACTCGTCTTGTTTTTCGATGATATGAGTTCTGTCGGGTGGCGCGTCCAGATGGCCGTGGTCTGCGGTAACGACCAGACGCGCATTCGATGGCAGTGCGTCCGCCAGTGTTGCCAGCAGCCGGTCAACGACACTTGCCGTCTGCATCGTGGTCGCGTGCCAAGTGCCGTGTTCGTGGGCGGCGCTGTCAACCTGCGGCAAATAGATGTACACGCTGGTCGGACGGTTGGAATTTCGCACGGCTTGAATTACCATCTCTATCGCCTGCTGCGGATGATCGGCGTTGTATCCATGCTGTTTGATGTAGCCTGTCCAATAATTAGAATATGCGGTTGCCACAATGTGCTCGGGCATAATGTGCAGCGCGTGCCTGTCAGTCTTGCCCATGCGAGACGGCACAGGAAACGCCGTTTCTGCGCTCACGCCTAGCTCTGATAGCGCCTTCTTGTCCGCCGTTCGCTGGTAGGCGATAATCGTCGATACGGCGTCAATCTCGCGCAGCCGCTGAAACCAGCCGATGACCGAGTGAGTCGCGGGCCAGTGTCCGGTAGCGATCGTTGTCAGTACGATAGGAGTCGTGGACGGGAATACCGTGCGCATTTCGGCGGCGATGTGCTGGCGAACGAAGGAGTCATGATCGAGCGCTTCGACGAAGTTCATACCGAAGCCGTCCGCGAGCGCCATTACGAGGTGCTTCGGTTCGCCAATCAGTCCTTTGATCTGCGCGGCTCGTTCGCTCAATGGCTCCGGAATATTCGGCACGCCCATCACGCTGTGCAGTGCGTTCGCGAAATCTACGATGCTGATGGCGTCTGAGACAGGATGGAGCAACTCGCCGGATTCGAGCAGCGAACACAACCGTTGTAAATCACTCACAGTATTTCAGCCTTCGCAAGAATCTACCGGGACAGGTTCGGACTTATGCATGCCCATATCGACTTGCACGATTCCGATTGCCCGCATCCCAGACTTAATCGTCAAAAGGGAGGAGAGACATTGTATAACATTGATTTGCCGCATATTCTCCAGTAGCAAGTATAAGCGATTATAGACGGCAGGCGCTTATGTTGATACTATCAGGCTGTGGGACTTTGGATCGGCGAGCGAAGATTCACCGAAATGGAGCGTGCAATGAGTTGTGAACAGGCGACCGCACAGGCATTGAGAGAGTCCGGCCATCGCTTGACACCGCAGCGCCTAATGATTCTGTCCGTCATACGC
>VXRI01000220.1 GCA_009838595.1 Chloroflexota bacterium
AGGCTCGGGCAGAAACATCGGGCGCGCTACTGCACTGGAACTCGCACGGCGCGGCGCGAGCGTGGTGGTGAACGCGCGCTCCAACCGCGCCGAAGCGGATGCCGTCGTCGCGGAGATCGAGGCGCTGGGCGGCTCGGCAATCACCGCAATCGCGGATGTGGGCGTCAAGGAGCAGGTCGATGCGATGGTGGCGGACGCGCTCTCGGCATTTGGTCGCGTGGACATTCTCATCAACAACGCCGGTCTGCGCGCCGCCGATTCCATCACCGATATGACACTCGAACAGTGGCGCGCAGTGATGGCGGTGAATCTGGACGGGCCGTTCTTCTGCTCGCAGGCGGTCATTCCGGGGATGATAGAGCGCGGCTGGGGACGGATAATCAATGTGTCCGGGCTGAACGCGTTCAAGGGCAGGGCTGAGTGGGCGCATGTGTGCGCGTCTAAGATGGGCGCGCTAGGTCTGACACGGGCGCTCGCCGAAGAGCTTGCGGAGCACGGCATCCTAGTCAATCACATCGTGCCGGGTGCTTTCGACACGACACCTCCACCGGGCAACGCCAACCCCTTTGCCGGACCGCCCGCCACACGCGCCGCCGGTATTCCGGTCGGAAGGCTCGGTTTCCCGCAGGAAATCGCGACGACTTGCGCATTTCTTGCGTCGGGCGATGCCTCGTTCATCACGGGGCAGACAATTCATGTGAATGGTGGGGCGTTGGCTTATTAGGTCAAATGGCATTTGAGATTGCATAGCGTTTGCATTGTCCTCTTTCTAGCCTTCGCTCAGAGGCGGAAGCGACCATTCGGTCGGCAGTGTCAAGCGTGATATAATCAGTGTACAGAGTGAATATAAAGTGCCGGAGGCCGCACACTGCTAGTCAGAGTTAAGCTGTTCGCGAGCTACAAGGAAAAGGCGGGTACGGCGGACATCGAAATGAGCCTGCCAACGGGCGCCACAGTATCCGATGCGGCGAGTGAATTGTTGCGCTTGCATCCCGCTATTGCCGGAGACAAATCGCGCCTGATGATTGCGGTGAACGAAGAGTACCAAGAGCATGACTACTCACTAAGGGAGAACGACGAAGTGGCATTCATCCCGCCCGTGAGCGGCGGCGCGCTGCCGTAGCGCTTCCAATTCTCGGTTAATTCTTCTGTGCTAGTCTTTCTGAAACTGATTTGGCACGTGCATGATTGCGCGTGCGCAACGGTGAACCAATGATTACCATTACCAACGAAACGCTCTGCCCGGATGCGATAACGGACAGCGTGAAGAGCGACAGCAACGGCGCGGTTGTAACATTCCTCGGCTCAACGCGCGATTCAACTGCCGCGCGCAAAGTGCAGTACCTCGAATACGAGGCGTATCGCCCGATGGCGGACAATCAACTCGCTAGAATAGTCGATGAGATCCGCGAGCGATGGGGAATCTCCCATGTGGCGATAGCGCACAGGCTCGGTAGAATTGAAATCGGGGACCTTAGCCTCGTGGTCGCCATAGCGTCGCCGCATCGTAAGGAAGCGTTCGAGGCGAGCGCCTACGCGATCGACCGCATTAAGCAGATTGTGCCAATCTGGAAGAAGGAATTTTTCGAAGGCGGCGAAGTGTGGGTGGGTAGCCAAGAGGATGAGATTGCCAAGCAGTCCGGTGCAGTGGCGGCAGGCGATTAATTCGGTAGCGTACGCAGCCGTTAATTGTTACGCAAATCACAATCATTATTGTTGCCAATACTATACCGCGTCTGTTATATTGATGCATCAAACTAGCGTGGAGGGATCGCATAGAGGTCTAGTGCGGCCGCCTGCTAAGCGGTTAGGGTTGAAAAGGCCCTCATGGGTTCGAATCCCATTCCCTCCGCCATTTATTATTTTTTTACCCTGATTTTGAGAAAACTTTCACAAATGAACGGATACTACATTTGGACTGTCGGCTGCCAGATGAACAAGGCAGATTCCGAGCGCATGGAAAGCGCACTCGGGCAGATGGGATTGGAGCCTCGCCAATCCCCCAAGGATGCCGATGTCATCGTTCTTAATAGTTGCGTTGTGCGCCAGAGTGCCGAAGACCGCGTAGTGGGCATGATGACAAGCCTCAAGCCGCTGAAGCAGCGCAAGCGGGACAAGGTTCTCGCGCTGATGGGCTGTATGGTCGGACCCAATACCGACGACCTGCAAAAGCGTTTCCCATATGTCGATGTGTTCATGCAGCCGCAGCAGTTCCAGCCGCTTATAGACCTGCTCGGCGAGCGCATGGATTTGGACACCGACGGCTGCATCGGACCGCTAGTAGCGCGTCCCGATGTGGCGACTTACATTCCCATTATCCATGGCTGCGACAAGTTCTGCACTTTCTGCATCATCCCATATCGGCGCGGTAGAGAAGTCAGCCGTCCAGTCGCTGATATTGTGCGCGAAGCCGAAATGCTGGTCAGGCACGGCGTAAAGGAAGTTACGCTGCTTGGACAGAATGTAGATTCCTACGGACACGATCTGCCCGAAGACCACGACCAAGGCGACCTGCTCGGCGCGGTCAACGATGTGTCCGGCATCGAGCGCGTGCGCTTTCTCACTTCGCACCCGAACGATATGAGTGACCATATCATCGATTCGGTTGCTGGGCTGGACAAGGTTTGCGAGCATATCAACCTGCCGTTTCAAGCGGGCGACGATAAGGTGCTCGCCGATATGCGGCGCGGCTATACGAACCATGAATATCGCCGCCTCATCGAAAAGATTCGCGAGCGCATACCCAGCGTGTCGCTGAGTACGGATGTTATCGTGGGATTTTGCGGCGAATCGAACGCACAGTTTGAGGAGACGCTTTCGCT
>VXRI01000253.1 GCA_009838595.1 Chloroflexota bacterium
ACCGAGAGCAGCGACAAAAAACCCCTGAACGGGACGATGATTAGGGTGAACTGCGTGTCTATCTCAAAGTCGCGCATGTCCGCTTGCAGCAGAGTTAGATTCGAAGTGTGTGCGGATTCGGATTTGCTTCTCGCGCGTTCCAGCATGGCGGATGACGAGTCTATGGCTACAATGTCAACACCGCTCTGTGCTACGGGAATGGCGATGCGCCCAGTGCCACATCCCAGTTCGAGGACAGGGGCGCCGGAACGGACGGCTTCTTCGACATAGAATGGAATGTCTTCCACCACATATGAATACACGGCATCATAGATGCTCGCCCAATCGTCGTATGGTGAAATATCCATCTGTGTGGACTTCTCAGCCCGCGAGCTGCGAAAGCGCCAGGCGAACCTTGTCCTCCGCGCTCGCGCCATCGTCGTCTGACAAGGCGGACAGGGCTTCCCGTGCCTCAACCTGCGTATAGCCAAGCGCCACGAGTGCATCTAGGGCATCTGTGTCGAGCTTCGGCGTGCTTGCGGCGCTCCAGTCGATATCCAGCTTGCCCTTGAGCTCCAACAGAATGCGACTCGCGGTCTTGCTGCCGACGCCGGGCACTGCCGAGAAGCTGTTCACATCGCCGGATTCGACAGCAGTGGCAAGGACTTCAGGACGCAACATGGACAGAATATTCAGCGCGACTTGTGGCCCGATCCTGTTGATGCCGATTAGCGTCTCGAATGTCTGACAAGCTTCCGGCGTGTCAAAGCCGTAGAGATTGAGGCTATTTTCGCGCACTTGCAACGATGTGAACAGGCGGACAGTGCCCCCGACCTGCCCGATTGATTCGATGGATGATGCGGGTGCGCTCACACGCAGCGTAATGCCGCCGATGGCTATGTCTGCCCAGTCGGTGCCTGTGCCTTCCAGAGTGCCGCGTATTGAGGATATGAGTGAGGTCATGAGTTATGTCCGCGCTTCTTGTGTCAGCGCTTGCGCGCGCCTCGCGTTTATGTGACAGAAGGACACCGCGAGCGCATCGGACGCGTCC
Organism: Chloroflexota bacterium; assembly: GCA_009838595.1. Lineage (GTDB taxonomy): Bacteria > Chloroflexota > Dehalococcoidia > Lucifugimonadales > JADFKI01 > Bin90. The sequence goes on from VXRI01000253.1 coordinate 1,031, forward strand.
TGCGACATTGGCTGCGTGCTTGCTTGCAGTGCGAGCAGTACCATTTCCTGCACCTGCGACTTGGAGCTGTTGCCGAATCCGGTTGCCGCCAACTTGACCTCGCGCGGCGCGTATGTTTGCACCGGGATGTCTGATGCGGCGGCGGCTATCATCGCCACAGCCTGCGCCCGCCCGACCGAAAGCGCGGACTTCACATTGCGCCCAACGAAGGGCTCTTCGATAGCGATTTCGTCCGGCGCAATCTTCGCAATGTATTCGACCAGCAAAGTATATAGCCGGTGAAGACGCTGTGCTTGTGGTGCCGTACGATTCGCCCTCAGCACATCCGCGTTCACGAATATCATCGCGCTGCCGTCCGTGTCTATCGCGCCGACTCCCATACTGTGCGTGCCGGGATCGATTCCTAACGAACGCACGGCGGGTTATTCGTCCCGGTACTGTTCCAGCACTTCGTCCGGAAAATCGGCGTTGGAATACACCTTCTGCACATCGTCCAACTCTTCGAGCTGGTCGAGCAGGCGCAAAATCTGGTTGGCGACTTTCCGGTCGAGCGTGATGGTGTTGTTCGGAATCATGGACAGCTCGGATGACACGATCGCGGCATCGGTGTCCGTTAGCGTCTGCCGGATTTCTTCGAGCCGGTTAACGGGCGAGTATATCTGCAACGTGGTGTCGAAAGTTTCGAAGTCGTCGGCGCCGGCGTCGATGGCCACGAGAGCGAACTCTTCGGCGTCGTCGGGTTCGGCGTCCACGACCACGATGCCCTTAGGCTCGAACTGCCACGCGACCGCGCCGGATTGCGCCAGATTGCCACCCGCTTTCGTCAGCGTGGAGCGAATGTCCGAGACAGTGCGGTTGCGATTGTCCGTCAGTGTCTGCAGCATAATCGCCACGCCGCCGGGACCATAGCCCTCATAGGTGAATTCGACCATCTGATCCTGGTCGCCGGACTCACCCGTGCCGCGCTTGACGGCGCGGTCGATGTTGTCGTTGGGCATATTGGCGTCTTTCGCCTTCTGTATCGCCATGCGCAGGCGAATGTTCATAGTCGGGTCGCCGCCGCCTTGCCGCGCCGCGATGATAATCTCTCGCGTGAGTTTGGTGAACAACTTGCCCCTGCGGGCGTCCGTAATCGCCTTCGCATGTTTTATAGTTGACCATTTAGAGTGACCGGACATAGCCCTCCTCCTGCCTAACCAATGGTGAGTTATTCCGTAAGTGATTTCGTGTGTGGGTTTCCCATTTTAGCACGCGTTATCTGGTCGGTCAAAGCGCTTGTAGTGTGAAATTGCCAGTCCGTATGCTGCCTGCTGCCTGTGCCGGGGCAACAGAGACGACAAGCGCTTTTTCGTGCATTCGGGCATCCACGATAATGCTCTTATGCGACTGACGCACTAATGTCCATCACACCATCACAACCCAACCCGCGACAAATACTCCGCCTTCCCCTTCACACCTACTTTTAGCCGATACAAACAGCCTGCGCCCGGTCCTTCACCGATCTTATCCTCGCCGCCGGCTGTCGTAACATACATATCGGTGTAGTCTTCGCCGCCGAAAACTACGCTCGACACTTTGCGGGCGGGAAACCAGATGCGGTTGACTTGCCCGCCGTCTGGTGAGTAGCGAACGAGCGACGAGCCGTCCCAGCGCGCCGACCAGACATAACCGTCAGCATCGACTGTCATCCCATCGGGGATGCCGAAGTTCTCGCCGGTGTAGACCAAAACTCGCGGGTTCGATACTTCGGCTGATTGCGTGTGGTTGTGGATGATTTAGATGTT
>VXRI01000168.1 GCA_009838595.1 Chloroflexota bacterium
GTTCAAGGGACTGTACCTGGCGAACACCACGCAAATATACCCCGAAGACCGCGGCACCAACTACAGCGTCCGTATGGGGCGAGAAGTAGCGCAGTTGATAATTGAGGACGCAGACTGACATGGCGGACTGACAAGGATAGATAGGATGGATAAGACGGACGGGTGAACGGAATTACACTGACATTAGCAGCGCTATGGATAGTTGCGCTTGGGGGGCTTGGCAAGTATCCTATAAGCGTTGAGTTTCGGGCGCATTATTGCGCCGCATTTGCACAGCTAGGAGCCTTGTCTTTTGAGCGCAGATAGCGTGGACATCAGAGAGCGTATTAGGGCGTCAATCGGTTCGCAAACGCAGACGAACATCAATGTGCTGTCTTCGCTGCACGCCGTATTGGACGACTTGGGTTACATCCCACAGGAAGCCATCGAAGAGGTCGCCGATCACATGGACACGACCATCAACGAAGTTTGGGGCGTCGCGTCCTTCTACACGAACTTTCGCTTTACGCCTCCGGGCGATAATGTCGTCGAGATTTGCTGGGGCCCCACCTGCCACTTGCTCGGCGCGCCCGACATACTAGACGCTGTGTTGAAGGAACTCAACCTCGTGGACGAAGGCGAAACTGACGACAACCGCGTCAGCCTGAAGTACAACACTTGCCTCGGCGCGTGCTCGCAAGCGCCCGTGATGATGGTCAACCACCGCCTTGCCGGACGTATAGACACGCAATCGGCAGTGCGGCGCGTCGCAGAACTCGAACCGGGCGGCGGACACTGAACGCAATAGTAGCCATCCCACGCCAACCGACTCTCAAGATGAACCGTTTCAACGGGAATATCTAAGCAGCAGGACGAAAAATGCCCACTTACTATGAGCTGAAAGCGCAGGCTGACAAACACTGGCGGCACCTGACGAACGGCGACAAGTCGTGGATTCGTATCGGCACCGCGATGTGCGGGCATGCCGCCGGCGCTTTCGATGTGCGCGACGCCATCAAGAGCGAACTGGCAGCACGGGGCATAGAATCCAATGTGGACGATGTGGGCTGTCTGGGCATCTGCTACGCTGAGCCGCTGGTGGATATACTAAAGCCGGGCGGTTCGCGCGTATTCTTCAACAATGTTACGCCCGGCGATGTGCCGAATATCGTGGAGTGCATGCTGGTCGAAAACACCGTTCCGGACGAAGGCGTGTTGGGCTACCTCGGCGATGAGCCCGTTGACGGCGTGGAAGATTTAGGCAGGCTGCCGGGCATAGCAATGCAGCAGCGCATCGCACTGCGCAATGCGGGCAACATCGCGCCCAATGATGTCTTGCAGTATATTGCCAACGGCGGCTACGAAGGGCTGCGCAAGGCGCTCTTCGACATGCAGTCCGACGAGGTCATTAAGGAAGTCATAGACTCCGGTCTGCGCGGCAGAGGCGGCGCGGCGTTCCCCACAGGGGTTAAGTGGAACTTCATGACGCGCGGCGACGGGCCTAAGTACATCCTCTGCAACTGCGAAGAGGGCGACCCCGGCGCATACAACGACAAGGGCATCCTCGAAAGCGACCCGTACACACTGCTCGAAGGCATGTGCATCGCCGGATACGCCACCGGCGCAACCAACGGGTTCGTATTCATTCGACACGGCCACGAAGGACCAATCAGCCGCACGGAGAAGGCGATAGAGCAGGCATACGAATACGGTCTGCTCGGCGAGAACATACTCGGCTCGGACTTCTCATTCGACATCGAAGTGTCGCTTACCGGTGAGTCGTATGTCGCCGGTGAAGAGACCGCGCTGATGGAAGCGATTGAAGGGCATCGCTCGCAGCCACGCTATCGACCGCCATTCCCCGCTGCGTTCGGCGTATGGGGCAAGCCCAGCACCATCAACAATGTGAAAAGCTTGTCGTACGCGCCGGAGATTATCTCCAAAGGCGCGGAATGGTTCTCCGGCATCGGAGTCAACCGCAGCACCGGCACGGCTATCGTATGTCTGAACGGGCAAGTGAACTATCCTGGCTTGTACGAAGTGCCGATGGGACTGACGCTGGGACAGGTGGTCAACGAATTAGGCGGCGGCTTACGAGACGGCAAGAAGCTGAAGATGTTGCAAACCGGCGGGCCGCTCGGCGGCGTGCTTGGCGCGGACAGCCTCGGCGTACACATCGACTTCGACGAAATGCGCGAGGCTGGCGCGATTTTTGGCTCCGGCGGCGTCATCGTGATGGACGAAGACACCTGCGCCGTGGACATCACGCGCAACCTTGTCGCGTTCACGCAGTATGAATCGTGTGGCAAGTGCTTCCCCTGCAGACTGGGCATGGAGCAGCTGCTCGAAGTGATTGACCGCGTGGTGCGCTTCGAGAGCCGACCGGAAGACCTAGACCTGATGCGAAACATCGGCAGAACGATGGAATCGAGCTCGCTATGCGGGCATGGTCAGCTCGGCTTCGGCCCAATACGCTCCGCATTGCAGCATTTTGAAGCGGACTTCGTGTCACACATTGAAGCCAAACGCTGCCCGACCGGCAGATGCTCGCGTCCGCTTATCGCGCCGAAAAACACTCGTCCTTATGCGATGGACTCGCTGCGTGTCGTGGCTCAGCCCGTCGCGCGCACCGGCTGATGGGGGTTATCGATGGACGCTTGCCGCACGAATCTTGGCGCGGGGACAACAGCCGCGCATATCAGATAGGACGAAGCCCGTGCCTGCTATCAAGTCCATACACATCGCCCCCGTGAAATCCCTCGCACTCCTCAGCCCGTCGTAGGTTCAACTCGGCATGGGCGGCATAGAAGAGGATAGGCGAGATCTGCTGATAG
>VXRI01000187.1 GCA_009838595.1 Chloroflexota bacterium
TGCTAACCAAATCACGGAGATAGTACACGCATGAAGACGGCAAGACGGCTGATTTGCAATGTATCTGGGGTAACGCTTGCCATCGCGCTAATCCTTGCGCTCGCGGCGTGCGGTGATGCGGTTGACGATGCGCCGCAATCCGCGCAAGCATCGCCGCCACCGTCTGTCGCGTCAGAGCAGGTCCTTCCACCAACCGCTGCTCCCATCGTAACCGCAGTCGTCTCGCCATCCATTACAAAGACGCCCACCGCAACTGCAACCGCGCAAGACACTTCTAACATATCGACCGGCGCGACAGCGACAATTGACGCCAACCCGGATGCTGAGCGGCTGTCCGAGAGGGCAATGCCGCTGCTAACGCAGTTCGTAGCGAATTACAGTCCACGACAAAGCGGCACAGCAGGCGAACTCGCGGCGGCAGAGTTCATCCGGGCGTACATGGAAGACTTAGGCTACGAGACGAAATTACAACCCGTCGAGGTCGAGCACATACCTTGGGACGAGCCGTTCGTAACGCTTGCCGGGGAAGGCAGGCCCGAATTCTTCTCCATCCCGCTGTCGAACACCGGCTATGGGGATGTAACCGCGCCGGTTGTACATGTGGACAGGGCATTCGAGGAAGACATACCGGACGAGGGCTTGCAAGGCGTTGTCGCGCTTGTGGAACGCGGCGAGATTACCTTTGAAGAAAAGGTGAACCGTGTCGCGGACGCCGGCGCGGTCGCCGCCATCATATACAACAACGAACGCGAGAACTTTCGCGGCGCGCTGCAATCGGACGGTAGGGTCCCCGCAGTATCTTTGTCACAGGAGCAGGGTAGGGAACTGTTGCGCCTGCTCAACGACGAACCGGGCATACAAGCGCGAGTGAAGGTCAAACCCGTAATGCTGGATTCGCAGAATGTCATCGCCGAGGCGGACGACCAACCGGCAGACTGCGGCGTAGTAGTGTTGGGCGGACACTACGACAGTGTTGCAAATACGCAGGCAGCCGGTGACAACGGCACGGGCGTCGTATCACTGTTCCTACTGGCAGAAGAACTAGCGCGCGCCAATGACGGCGAAGGTATGCTGCCCTACGCCGTGCGCTTCGTATTCTTCGGCGTCGAAGAAATCGGAATATACGGCAGCATGCATTACGTCGATGCGCTTGACGAAGCGGACAAGGCAGAGATTATCGCCATGCTAAACTTCGATGCGATGGGACAGGGCGATGCCTCAATCCAAGGCAGTGCCCAACTCGCGGACATAGCGACATCCATCGCAACAGACGCCGGCATATCGCTGAACAGAGTGCAAGCCACGCACGGCTTCGGCAGCGACCACGCACCCTTCATCAACGCAGGTATTCCGGCGTTATTTTTTTTCGGCAACGACTTCTCCATCATCAACTCGCCCGACGACGTGCTGGAAGAAGTCGATCCGTCTATCATGGGCGCGCACATGGCAATCGCGCTGGAGATGCTGCAAGAATTCGAGTGCAAGCCGCAGGAATAGGACCATGCGGCTGGTGCGCGAGTAGTCAAGAGTGTGGGCGGACTGATTATAGATGGAAGGGACAAAGCTATCCCCATTTGCTCCGGATAAAAGTTTCCTTTTAGATGGTCGATGACATTTAGTATCCGTTCGTGCTTAGCCTGTCGGACCACTCGAAATTGCGGATATGTCCTTCGACAATCTCAGAACGAGCGGTTTTCTAGGTAAATCGTCTTAATGGAAACGCTGCCTTTGCGCCACTGCGTCTTGTGCCATTATCGTCTGGTGAATTATAATGAGTTTGTATGCGTCCAATTCGCGCACCTACATAGTTATCGAATCAACCGCAATAATTGAAAACGGTAATCGCCCCATAAAACCGCCCGCAACCGGCATAATATGGACTTTCCAGCGACGCTGACACTATAGACCCTCACACCCCGATTTGCCCTGATCTGACTGAATATGACGACAAGCAAGCAAGACTACTACGACCTGCTCGGCGTCCGGCGCAATGCTTCGGACGAGGACATCAAGCGGGCATTCCGCAAGCTGGCGATGGAGTACCATCCCGACCGGAACAAGCGGGAAGGCGCTGCGGAAAAGTTCAAGGAAATCAACGAAGCTTATCAAGTCTTGTCCGATTCGCAAAAGCGCTCGGCATACGACCGATACGGGCACGCTGGTGTCTCCGGCAACGGCGGCGCACGGGGTTTCGAAGGCTTCGACAACTTCTCGGGCTTCGGCGACATATTCGACGCGTTTTTCGGCGGCGCTACACGAACGCGACCTAATGCGCCACGGCGCGGTGCTGACCTCAAATACGCTATCACCATCGATCTCGAAGAGACTGCGCTCGGCGTTGAGAAGGAAGTCATTCTAGAGCGCATCGAGACTTGCCGCGCCTGTAACGGTAGCCGCAGCGCGCCGGGCAGCGTGCCGAGCATGTGCGTCAATTGCAACGGCACCGGCGAATTGCGCCGCGCACACGACAGCGTGTTCGGGCAGTTCGTGCAGGTTGTGCCTTGCACTGTGTGTCGCGGCGAAGGTCAGACGATTACCGACCCATGCGACACTTGCAGAGGCAGCGGCAGGGAACGCCGCACTCGCACGCTTGAGGTGGCGATACCCGCCGGCGTGGAAGACGGCGTGCAGATAAGGCTGCGCGGTGAAGGCGAAGCAGGGCACAATGGCGGCTCGCCCGGCGATCTATATGTGCTTATTCGCGTCAAACCGCACAGCGTATTCCGGCGCGAAGGCAATAACATTCTGTACACGCTGCCGATCAACATGGCGCAGGCGGCACTCGGCGCAAAGC
>VXRI01000035.1 GCA_009838595.1 Chloroflexota bacterium
GTCCATTGGTGGAATACGCGCGCCGAGTAAGGAGATTGCCGCACTTATAATAGCAAACGCGCAAAGAGACTTGATAACCAATTCAAGACTCTTCTGGAAGTCATTGAAATTGAAAGAGAACATAGTGGTGGCTAAAAGCGCGCCTGCCACGGAAATGGCTGCAAGCGCTACTCTTACAAAGCCGCGCCCAGAGATTATCATAGCCAAAGCGGTCAGCGAAGTTGACAAGGCGAATGCCATTGCCCACAGGCTTGTTTGGTTTAGGAGTCTTAACCTTCCAAGGATAGAGAAATCAACAGGCTGATACGGGCCTGCTCCTACCGAAGTCCACTTGCCGTTGGGCGTTCCGACCACAACTCCTTGCAGTCCCATAGCCGCTACCACATTACCGCTCCTGTCGTCGTAGTGAATGGCTTGTGGCTCAAGGACTATAATCCTGCTCTCCCTGTCTTTAGTAGCCGCTTCTATGACGACGCGGTCGGCGCGTTCGCTGATGGCAATGGCGGAATAGGCGATATCCGTCTTTCCGTCGAAAGCTCGAACGATGTCAGTGCCCTCTATTGTGTAGCGTCCCCTCGGTGTTTCCACGCTCTGTTCTTTGGAGGAAGCGCCGACGCAGCCTTCGATTCCCCCTTCCCATTCCCAGGTGAAGCCACCGTCATTGCTGATATAAATTACATATCGACCATGCGTAAGCAACTCGCCGCTTTCGGTTGAGCACACTCCAACCGTCCCGATCTCAGCCTCTGAGCCGTAACACGCCACATTCGCGAGCGCGGCTGCTGTTGCCGCTAACAAGACCAGACGGAGGTATGATACAACTCTCTTATGGATGACTCTATCACCTTTATGCCCCGAACAGAGCATCAACATCACGCTTTGTCTGCGCTTGTCGTTCTGCGTCATCTACTACGCCGAGTTCGCGGTACGAATTCGGGCTGCCGTACTCGCGCGTTTGGATTACGACGGGCATCGGCAGCGCGTGCCCGAAGACGAGCGCCTGTCGGTTGGACTCAAGCCGTGCAAGCACGGTTCGCAGTTTGCGGCTGCCGGACACGCCGGACAACACGGCGTCCGTGTCCTTTTCGTTATCCAGCAGGCAGGCGATCTTCGTACCGAGTTGGCTCATCACTTCTTCGTCGATGCCGCTTGGTCGCTGGTCCACCACCAGCAGTGTGACGTTGTACTTGCGCATCTCACGCGCGATGTTGCCAAAAATGGTGTTTCTGGCGATGGCAGGGCTGAGGAACCTGTGTGCCTCTTCGATGGTGATGACCAGCGGACGCGGCTGCTGCGCAGGGTCTGCGCTCGCTTGCTCAGACATTCGCACATACTGCTCGTGGATGCGCCGCGTCAGCATGTTCGCTATCAGCAGGTATGTGCCAATGTCGTTGCCGTGCTTGCCGAATTCCAGGACGACATGCTGCCCTGCCTGTAGGTAGTTCATTATCTCGCGTACTGAGTTGTTGCCCCTGCCTTCAGTGGTAAATTCGTAGCGCGTCAGTGGTCGCAAGCGGCTTCGCAGCGCGTTTAGCGTGGTTGTAGGCACACCGATCTGTTGCGCGAGGTGGTTGAATTCTTCGCCGGCGGGGTAGCTGATAAACTCGCTGACCCAACCGGCGCCAAGAATCTGGCGCAGCGAATATGCCGATTCAGCGGCGATTTCGGACAACCCCCAAGCATCCTTGAGTATTGCCACATCTTCCGGCTCGATTTCTTCGTACCCGATTCTAACCTGATAGTCCGGTGTCAACCTACGGTTCCTGTCGTTCTCCGGATCCAATGAGAACACGGCGACCTTCGATCCAAAGAGCTGCTTAAGTCCTTTTACCTCGGTGGTATGCTCGCTGGATCCGCGCCAGCCGTATTCGCCGTGCATATCAAATATCAGATTGCTGGCGATGCCGTGCTGCAAGATGCCGATTAGCAGCAGGCGCGTCAGGAATGTCTTTCCCGTGCCGCTTTTGCCGAACACCCCGTTGCTGCGCTTCACCAACTCGTCTATGTCTAGGCACAGCCGCGCCTCCATATCCATCGGATTGCCGATGTAGAAATGCCCTTGTTCCTCGCCGCCGAACACGGTCTGAATATCCTCCTCTGATGCCTGTGACACACGCGAGAAGTGCGGCGGTATGGTCTTTGCGGGCTTAACCGGATTCTCGGCGTCCGCGCTGATGGTGAGCATCGGCTCGACTGTTAGGCTGTTGTACGCGACTGTGCCGCTCAGCACCTGCGACAGGAGCGGGCTGGACGCATCCGGTGGAGCGGCGACGATGCCGTCGTCTGTTGACTCCAGTTCAATTTCGGTCAGTACGCCCAAGAAGCGATGTCGCTGTCCCTGTATGCTGATGAATGTGCCGACCTTCATGTCTTCCACTGACACGCCGTCGTCGAGTCGCACCTGTATGCCGTCGCTCAGCGAGCCGGCGACAACTGTGCCAAGCGGCACGCGCCCGTCCGAGAATGCTGTAAAGCCGTTCATTGCCCCATTGATTGCGCCGTTCATTCCGAACTCCTATTTCCAGACGGTCGAGTTGTTCGTACCAGCCTGAATTACTGAATTGAAGTGTTCAACGCCGTTATCATTGCCATACTAGCTTGCCGTTTCAATAGGCAAATGAAGTATGTGACGGCAATTACGCCATACTCCGCAGAATGCCGTTGAGCCGCTGCAGTTGTCCGGGCAACATTGTGGCGAGGCTCTTACCTGCGCTGACGAGATAGCCGTGCGAATCCGAGTTCACTGCGCTTGCCCGCCGCAGGAAGGACGCGATTACATGGTCTT
>VXRI01000191.1 GCA_009838595.1 Chloroflexota bacterium
GGTCGGGGCGACTGGACTTGAACCAGCGACCTCCACGTCCCGAACGTGGCGCGCTCCCGACTGCGCTACGCCCCGACAAGTGCATAACATTGTAATGGCACAGGCGGGTATAGGCAAGGTTTGGGGCGCGGGCGGCACGGCAGTCCATCCTTCTCCTTTGTCGCTTTGTACCGCTTGCGTTTCCGATAAATACTGCTTAATATAGCAGCGAACTCTGGCGGAGGCGCGAAACGAGACTTTAGAGGATTGTCTGACATGCCCACATTCAATAACCGCGACAAAGTACGCCTCAAAGCCAACCCTGGTCGAACCGGCTTCATAAGAAACAGAGGAGCCGGAGATAAGACCTATGGTGTGCGTATGGACGACTTGGATAAAACTGAATGGCACGGCGCTGACGCGCTTGAGCTAATCCCTATGGGCGAGCCGGCGTTCAGTGTCGGCGAAATGGTGCGTCTCCGCACTAACCTGGCGCAGCAAGGTGCAATTCTCGCATCGCAATATCTGCATAACGGATTTCAGCACCATGTCTTCTTCGGTCCCAACAACCAAGGTTGGTATCCTGAAACAAGCCTGTTGCCGGTTGACGATACTCCGAGAGCCATAGATGGCGGCAAGTTCCTCCGTGACTTGGCGCTGATAAAACTCAGAAGCAACCTGTCGGACACACTATATTCGTACCGCGCGACGCGCACGAATGTAGAGCCGTATCAGTTCAAGCCCGCAATGAAGTTCTTTGAAAGCCCCAATCATCGCCTATTCATTGCGGACGAAGTGGGCTTGGGAAAGACTATCGAGGCAGGCATAATCTACCTTGAACTGAAAGCGCGCAACGACGACTTGAACCGAGTGCTGGTCGTATGCCCATCTGGTCTTCGCTACAAGTGGAAGGACGAAATGTTCAATCGCTTCAACGAAGAGTTCACAGTCGTCGAAAACGCGGCTGCATTTAAGGGGAAGTTGGAGAATTATAGGCGTTTCGGCGACGCCGAGAAGTTCAAGGCGATAGTTTCTATGGAAACGATTCGTCAGAGGGGTAACGCCGCTCTCATTGAAGAAGTCGGCTTGACTCTTGACCTAGTTATAATCGACGAAGCCCACCACATGCGTAATAGCAACACGCTGACGCATAGGGTAGGCAGAACGCTGTCCGGCGTATCTGACGCCATGCTTATGCTGTCCGCAACGCCGATTCAACTTCGCAGCGAGGATATGTTCAACCAGTTTCGGATTCTGGACGAAGGCGAATTTGAGGACTTTCAGGTCTTTGAGCAACTGCGCGAGCCGAACATACACATCAACCGCGCCAGTCAGATGCTATCCACCGACCCTAGCAGTTACGCGCCCGCCCTTGAAGAACTGCACCAGGTGGAACAGACTACCCAAAGGGAACGGTATGTCAAGAATCCGTTCTATCTCAACATCCGCGACCGGCTTGCTAACCCTGCCAACCCTGGACATAAGGAACTTGTGGAACTCCGCCGCGACCTTCAAAAGATAAACACTTTCGCGTCTGTATTCAACCGGACAACTAAGAAGGATGTATCGTCCGGCGTCATGAGAGACGCTAATGTAATCCATGTTGACCTGACTGAGGAAGAGAAATCTTTCTACAACGCTGTCATGGAGCATTCGCTAGAGCAGAGCGGAATACTGGCAAGCATCCAACGAGAGCGGCAAGTTGCAAGCTGCATGTCCGCAGCGCGCGAATACTTTGCCGACCTGGTGCAAGACGCAACCGCCGACATACATGCCGAAGCCAGCGACCCTGATACTGCCCGGGCTGATGCTGGCAGGGAAGAAGACGATGATGAAGTCGCGCCTCAAGAAAGCGTTCAACAGGGCGTTGACGACTTGCAAGGCGCAGGCAATCAACTCGGAAACACAGATTCCAAGTTCGCCATGTTCATTGACGCAATGAACAGACTGCGGGAAGAATCGCCCGATAGCAAAGTCCTTGTGTTCGCCACATTCAGACGCACGATAGATTATCTGCGCCAAAGCCTAAACACGGCTAATTCACCATACGCAGGTTCGGTGTATATGATGCATGGTGGAGTGCCGCAACAAGAAAGGCTCCAAATCATCGACAGGTTCAAAGCAAGCGATGGCTTTGGAATACTGCTGCTCTCTGAGGTTGGCTCGGAAGGCATGGACTTCCAGTTCTGTGACACCGTGTTCAACTACGACCTGCCATGGAACCCCATGCGCGTTGAGCAGCGCATCGGTCGTGTCGACAGGTACGGTCAGAAGAGCGAAAAGGTCAAGGTTTATTCGCTGGTTCTCAATGACACCATCGAAAACCGAATACTAGAGCGTCTATACGACCGCATCAATGTCTTTGAGGAATCCATAGGCGACCTTGAGGTCATTCTCGGCGATGAAATCTTTCAGCTCCAAAAGGAGATATTCCAGTCCAAACTCACGCCGGAACAGCAAGTAGCGCGAACGGAAAGAATGCTCAGGACGATAGAAAACAAGCGTATCGAGGCGGAAGAGTTTTCTGAAGAGCAGGATCGCTTTATGGGTCAGGACATCATCTTTCAGCAGCAGTTCGACCAGGTGCGAAACGGTGGCAGGTTCATTTCAGAGGCGGAAGTCAAGGCGCTCGTCGAAGACTTCATCAAGGAAGCATGCCCTGATTCCACACTAACGCCGAACCCTCGCAATGCCCACCTGTTCAGCCTGCGAGGGGGGCGCGACCTACAACCGAAAATTGCTGGCAACTGGTCTCTAAAGATGCCGCCCGCAATCAAGGCTCCGTAGAATGAATAGCTTCG
>VXRI01000075.1:0-1824 GCA_009838595.1 Chloroflexota bacterium
AATCAAGGGTGCCAATCAAGGGTTATGAATACCAAAGAGCTACCGCAAGCCGTCGCCTCCCCGGAAGACTTCCCTATGCGCGCCGGAGCATATAAAAACCACGACCGCCGGAATATAGACCGCCGTGTTCATTAGCGCATGGAATATGACGCCGTCGAAGTGTGCGCCGACTAAGCCGGGCGTTCCCTGCAAGCCTGTGTTGAAGAACTGCACCAGTCGCGCCGAATGCTCGACCATATGGTAGCCCTGCAATACGACCGTGCCGACTAGAATCGCGCCGAGCATCTTTTCCTGCCTACACATGCGCTTGCCGAAGTTGAGCCAGCCCAGCATTACGAATATCAGCGCGGCGAGGTACATCAGATTGAAGGTGAAGTGGACCTGCTCCAAGTCGAGCGCGCCTATCAGCCCGTGCGCGTACGAATAGTTCAGCACGAACTTCTGATAGACCTGCGCGACATGCTCGACCATATGCAGCGTCTGTATCGCGACCGTCGCCACGAACATCCAGACGAACTGCCGAAATGGGCTTGCGCGCAACACCGAAATCGAAAGCATATCCAGTCCCAAATGTTGCCAAGTGTTGATTGGACTCCTCTTAAATCTACACTATGCTGTCAAGTCCAATCCACTGATTTGCGCGAAAATTGCCGCAGTTTCGCACATATTTCGTCTTTGCCAAAAAAAGAGTCCCCCATCGGGGACTTACTGTCCATTCCCTTATGGCGATGTCCCCATGATGAGGGAAGGTTAGGGTGGGACAAGAAAGGCTTGAACAATATGTATGAAGGATGCTGGACGCTACCCACCACAGCCTAGTAATCGCTAGTGCCCTTTGTCATGTCCGCCGTTGCCTTGCCCATCAGCCGGATGATGCCCTATAGACACCGGCATGCTGTAGTAACGGTAGTACCCGCTGATTGTACCCGCGCCGTCTTCGGTGAGCGCGATGATGATTACCTTATAGCCCATGTCGGATTGGTGCATCAGCCGCCATACGCGCTGTTTGTGTGGCTCCGGCACCTGTTTCACAATCGCGGTCAGCTGCCCTTTCATATACGCTTCATCGTTGGTAAGCCGCTGCCTCAGCGCGTCCACACTCGCCTTATGCTTGTGATGGGCAGGACCCGGCGGCATCTCTATGAAGTGCAATGGCAGCACGACGCCGATGTGGTTCGCGGACTTATTCAAATGTCGCTGCAGCCGAAACGCGACTACTTCCGCGTCGTGGATGCGTCCTCTGACAATCAGCTCGCGCATTTCCCTGCCGCGTTCGCGCGCCAACTTCGCTTGCACCTCTGCCTTGCGCTCAGCCGAGCGTGCGATGATGCGCTCTTCGACACTCTCGCGCATCGTCTTGACCGGATACAGTGCTTCGCCCGGGAGGCTGTCCGCCGATGCGACAGTAGTTCCTCCCGCCGCCACGACGGTCAGGAAGACGATCGCAAAAGCCGCCATAATAGGCGTGGACAACTGCCGCTGCGACAGTCTGGGCAACTGCCAGCGCCTGCGACTTCGCTGCTTGCCTTCTACCAACGCAGCCTGCATACGCGCCATACCACGCGCCCGTGCCGCATCGCTTGGCGTCGCCATGTGTGCGATGCGGGCAGTCTCTTGGCTCATCCGCAACAACGGAGCTAGCTCGTCTGCATACTCCGGGTACCGCGCCAAGCAGTTCATGATGCTCTCGCCTGCGGCAAGTCTCGCTAAGCAGTCGTCCAATATATTGTCAAAGTGAGAGTCCTTCATCTCATTCCTCTGACATTCCAGTCATTTAGTCCCTTTCCCCTTGGGGAAGGTTAGGTGGGGGGGAAAGTGCGGGTT
>VXRI01000075.1:1834-2779 GCA_009838595.1 Chloroflexota bacterium
CCGCCTCTGAACACAGCGTCCGGCGCAGTTTCTTCAGCCCCGCGTGCTGCAACGCCTTCACCGCGTTGTCCTTCTTGCCCATCACCTTCGCGGTCTCCGCGACCGACAGCCCTGCGGCGAATCTCAGCATGATGGCTTCTCTCTGCAGGTCCGTTAGGCTTTCCATCGCTTTGCGCACATCGCCCATCGTCAGCTCCAAGTCCATGCGCGCGTCCGCATCAAAGGTGGTGGTTTCCAACAGTGGTGGAGCGTTTTCCAGCGGCACGGTCTGCCGTCTGCCGTTCCTGCGGTAAAAGTCCACGACCAAGTTGTGCGCTATCCTGAACAGCCAAGAGCTGAACGGATAGCCCTTCCACTTGAATCGATGGATAGACTCGATCATCCGCACGAACACTTCCGCCGTTATGTCTTCGGCGTCCGCAGCACTTCCTGTGCGGAACGAGACATAGCGGAATATCGAATCGTAGTACTGCTCATACAGCGCGGAAAACGCCGCAGCGCCGCCCGCCTGCGCCTGCTTCACCAGCAGCGCAATGTTATCCTGAGCCTGCATTGGAACTTGCATCGATGTCTTTCTCACGCAATTCGGTCTCGCCAATCATTATAACGCCCACCGCCGGATTTGGTTAGCGCAGAATCAGGGAAATAAAATCTTGCCACGCGCAAATATCCGTTCTCCTCCATCATGGCTGCAGAGGTATGTATTTGATTTTTGTACCCGATATGGCATTATCCGTAGGGGCAACCTGCCTGCCTCCCTTATCGTAGCTGCGCCCTGTACATTCAATTTCAGGGTTAACATACTCGAATCAGGCTCCTCATCGTGGGGACGAATCTTATCTTGGCCAGCCCACAACTGACACACCCACTAACTTCTTGATAAAATGCCGCCATTCAATCTCAAACCAATAGTAAGTTATCCCATCCATTAGCGAACTACTAAGA
>VXRI01000275.1 GCA_009838595.1 Chloroflexota bacterium
CACCGGGGTGGACTACGCAATTGCGGAGACAGGATCGTGCGTGCTGCTGCCACGCAAAGGCGTCAGTCGGGTCATCTCGTTGCTGCCGCCGGTGCACATTGCAGTCGTGCGCTCCGGACAAGTGCTGCCCAGCCTCGACGAGCTCTTCACGCTCCGCCGGCAGGAGTTCCTCACCGGCGACATCGGTAGTTATTTGAACATTATTTCAGGACCAAGCCGCTCAGCAGACATTGAGTACCAACTGGTTACTGGCGTGCACGGCCCCGGGGAAGTCCACATGATCCTCCTTGGCTGACTTGGCAGTGCGCGCAGGGTAGGGGAGTAGAGTGCTGCACCAGACACTTACATGCACTAGCAATACGCATACCCGCCATGTCAGGGTGAAATAGGTTTGCGCCAGTTTCGCCTAAACAGAGGTATCATCAAGATTTGCTGCGACATGTTAGCTTTACTTGCAGCTAATCTAGTACATCGCCTTATGAATCTCCTTGCCTGATATTGCTTTAGCCTGACTAAAAGGACACCGCAGACCCAACCTTGTTAGTCTCAGGGCTCTCCATCCTGTCGCGTAAAGTATAATTTCAACAGCATGGACGGATGCCAAGCAGCACTGTCAGCCTATCCGTTACGGCATTCTAGCGTTGCTCGCCGAAGGCCGCTGACCCCACCATCATGAACCTTAGCGCCTGTTCCGTTGCGTTAGCGATGAGTTCGGCAGCGCTAGCTGATGCTTCGTCCAAGCTCATGGGTCCCGGCGTAATCGAAGTGAGAGCGTCAATGCCGTGCTCGTGAACATCCTGGAAGCCCGCGCCCAACGAGCCGCTGACGCCGATGACCGGAATACCCAGCCGTTTCGCGCGCTGCGCCACGCCTACCGGCGCCTT
Organism: Chloroflexota bacterium; assembly: GCA_009838595.1. Taxonomy (GTDB): domain Bacteria; phylum Chloroflexota; class Dehalococcoidia; order Lucifugimonadales; family JADFKI01; genus Bin90. The sequence continues at coordinate 885 of VXRI01000275.1, forward strand.
GTTGTATATGGTCGAGTGGTCCATACTGCCCTCTCCCGTGATTACGAGGTCGCAGCAGGGTAGGTGGTCGTTCAATTGAATTGTGTCTAACACGATATCCACGCCAGCGCGAAGTTCGCCGGCAAGGAAGGCGATCATGCCGCCGCCTAGTCCGCCCGCCGCGCCGGAGCCTGCCACATTGTCGATAGTCGCGCCAATATCGCGCTCAACGACTGCTGCGAAGTGCGAGAGGGCGGCGTCAAGTTCGGCAATCATTTCAGGTGTGGCGCCTTTCTGTGGGCCGTAAATTGCGGATGCGCCGGTCGGTCCGGTCAACGGATTGTTGACATCGCAGGCGACCATGAACTCGCACTGAGCAATCCGAGCGTCCATTCCGGACATATCGATTTTGCTCAGCCGTGCGAGAGGTGCGCCACCGAATGGCAGGTCGTTGCCGGAATCATCCAACAGCCTGACGCCGAGCGCCTGCGCCATGCCCGCGCCGGCGTCATTTGTTGCGCTGCCTCCGATGCCCACGATGAAGCGCCTGAAACCGGCATCCAATGCGTGCGAGATTGCCTCGCCAAGCCCGTATGTGGTCGCGGTGAGTGGGTTGCGCTCGCCTAGCGGCACCAGGGCGAGCCCGGATGTCCGCGCCATTTCTATGACAGCGGTTACGCCATCGCCCATTGCGCCCCACTGCGCCATGCGGCGCTCGCCTAGCGGTCCGGTAACTTCTAGGTCGTGAATTCGTCCTTCGGATCCTTCAACCAGCGTTTCAAGTGTGCCATCGCCGCCGTCTGCCACTGGAACCGCGATGACATGGGCGTCTGGCACAACGCGCTTTATGCCTTCCCCCATCGCTGTCGCCGCGTCCAGCGCCGATATGCTTCCTTTGAATGCCTGTGGTGCAATTACAATCTTCATAATGCCCTGAATTATATCATCCACACAGCACGCCTGTGTACATCTTCATCCCGCAACGAATTCAATGGGCCCAACGGGCGGGACATCAAACTCGCCGTCTATAGCATATTCATATATCGTATCAAACCCTATAATCGGTGAAAACCGCACTGCTTGACACGACTGTACGCCCCTTGACAATATGTTCATATTCCTATAATCTTGAACTATGCCTAGAATACGAGAGCACTCCGAACCAACTCGCAAGTTATATGCTGACATCCGCGAGGACATATACCTTGCCGCAAAGTCGCGTGCCGCGGAACTGCGTGTACCGATGCGCCGCTTTGTAGAGGACGCACTGACGAATGCTATATCAGGCAATTCTACCCCGTTGTCGGAGTCGTTAGATGTGGCGGCGACACCCATCGCACCATCCATCTGGGATGACCAATATCTGCGTGCGCAGGCAAACCAGCCGCTAGGCGCGCCGATTGGGCTTTCGGATGACGAGGCGCGCCGTGTTGCGCTTGGCGCTTTCGATTTCAGCGATAATATCGACGCGCCAAATCACGGCTCATGTTCTAATCGCCCCGAATTCCAAGCGCAGGGCAGGGTCGGCGATCCGGTCGATTTCTCCGAGGAAGACGCCGCGCATTGGGCACGCAAGGCGCTGATGTTCGGCACCCCTGACGACAACGAGGCGAGCAATGGCTGATATGCTTCTCGACAAGACACTATTCGACGACCTGCGCAATGGCGATCCTGCCGCGCGCACTATGGTCGAATCCATACTGGATGGCGACATCCAAGCTGCCATATCTCCTCTGACGGTCTGCGAACTATGGCAGAGTGGCGACATTGACAGGCGCACGGAAATTGGCTTCCTCAGCGTGCTGCGCTTCGTGGAAGAGGCACCGCCCGATATTGAGGCTGCTAGAACTGCCGGGCTATGGGTAGCAGATTATCAGAAGAGCGAAGAAGCGCGTTCATTAGAGCGTGAGGTCT
>VXRI01000299.1 GCA_009838595.1 Chloroflexota bacterium
GTGCTAGGACGCGACGACTACGCCGATATTGCAGAGCGCAGCGCAGAGTTCCTACTGGCGAACCTGCTGCGCGACGGCAGACTGCTCCGCACATATAAGGATGGCACGGCAAAGCTGAACGGCTATCTCGAAGACTACGCCTTCCTGATAGACGGCCTGCTCTCGCTGCACGAAGTTAACTTCAGCCGGGAAACACTAGACGCCGCCATCACGCTGGGCAACGATATGATCGAACTGTTCTGGGATAAGGCAAGTGGGCAGTTCTTCGACACGGGACACGACCACGAGCAACTTGTCGTCCGCCCGAAAGACCTGACCGACAATGCGATCCCGTGCGGCAGTTCCATGGCGGCATCAGTGCTGCTGCGGCTTGCTGTGATTACCGGAGACGGCGATGTGGAACGGCGCGCATCCGAGGCGCTGCGTTCCGTCCGTCAGCTGATGATGACATTCCCCACTGCGGCTGGAACATGGCTTGGCGCGCTGGATTTCTATCTGTCGCGCCCGAAGGAAGTAGCGATAATCGGAGATCGCGATGATGCAGCGACAGGTTCACTGCTCGCCGAAGTATATCGTCACTATGTGCCAAACCGCGTCCTGCTAGGCGCAAAGGAAGGCGACGACGGCGCCGGGTTGCCGCTGCTCACAGAAAGGCGCAAGATAGACGGCAAAGCGACCGCGTATGTGTGCGAAAACTATGTGTGTCAGCTGCCGATAACCGACCCGCAGATGCTCGCAAGGCTGCTAGTTGAATGACACACGGCATGCAGTCTCTCCTGTACATCTGCCATCACCCTTGAAAGGCACTGCAACTTTGACCGACACAACGGATATTGTCATCCAAGTCGATGGCCTCACGAAGCACTACGGCGAGTTACGCGCGGTTGACGGCGTATCATTCGGCGTACGACGAGGCGAGGTATTCGGCATTCTGGGACCCAATGGCGCGGGCAAGACAACCACTCTGGAGTGCATCGAAGGACTGACCGAGCCGACATCAGGCGCAACAACCGTGCTTGGCATAGACACGCAACGCGAACCGCAAAAAGTCAAAGAGCGCATCGGTGTGCAGCTGCAGGCATCGGCATACTTCGACCACCTCACACTCAAAGAGATACTAGACCTGTTCGGTATGTTCTACAATCGTAGAATCGCCACCTTTGAACTGCTTGAGCAAGTCAATCTGGCAGACAGAGCGAACACCACCGTCAACAAACTATCAGGCGGGCAGCAGCAGCGGTTCAGCATTGCCGCTACGCTGGTCAATGATCCGGAAGTGGTGTTTCTCGACGAACCCACCACAGGCCTTGACCCCCGCGCGCGCCGCAGCCTCTGGGATTTCGTCCAGTCTATAAACTCCGAAGGACGCACCGTTGTGCTGACAACGCACTACATGGAAGAGGCAGAGTACTTGTGCGACCGCATAGCAATCATGGACAGGGGCAAGATTGTCGCCTTGGACAGCCCTGATAACTTGGTGCGTTCCCTGCCCGTTCCCTACCGGATAAAACTCGGCGAGGAATGCGCAGAGCGCATAACGGAACTGCGCGAACTGGCGGGTGTGAAGGATGCGCTGGCTGACGAAAACGGCGCGCGGTTGATGTCCTCGGACGCATCCGTGACCGTGCCTGCCCTGATGAATTGGGCAACTGAATCAGGTGTGAATCTGACGCATCTCGAAGTCGTCCCATCCAATCTTGAGGATGTGTTTCTGTCCATCACGGGACGGGCGCTAACGGAGTGATTCGCTTTACAACATGCTACTTTACCATCTGACAATCGCCAACCTGAAGATGCTCGCGCGGGATAGACAAGCGTTATTCTGGGCGCTAGCGTTTCCGCTCTTGTTCGTCGTCGTCTTCGGGCTCTTCTTCAGGGATACCGAATCGGCGCAGACCTTAGCGGTCATAGACTATTCGCAGGATGGAATGTCGGCGCAGATAATCGAAAATCTGGAGCAGGTGGACGGTCTGGTTATCGTCAGGCGGGACGACGAGGCACAAGCGCGCCAAGATGTTAGCGACGGCGACCTGGGACACCTGCTAGTCATACCGGAAAATCTCGCGGCAACCGTTATGGACAACCCGCCCGCGCAAATTAGGCTGCTCTACGATGATGCTGACCCGCTCAGCGGCGTCGTTCTGGGAGTGGTGTGGAGTTTCGTCGACCGTGCCAATCTGCGTATGGCGGAAGTTCCTGCCCGCCTAGAACTCGCACCGCAAGGCGTATCCAGCCGCAGCATAGACTATATCGACTTCCTGATTCCCGGCCTCGCAATATGGGGAGTGATGAACTTCTCCATCATTGGAGTCGCCACATCTATGGCGGCGTATCGGGAAAAACGGATCCTCATAAGGATACTCGCCACGCCGTTGCGCGTGCGCGTGTTCTTTGCGGCGCGCGTGCTGTCCGCGCTCGTCTTGTCCGTCATTCAGGCGGCAATAATCCTTGCCACCGGCTGGCTGTTATTCGGCGTCGCGGTCGAAGGCAACCTTTTGCACATCGCGCTGCTGGTCGCTCTGGGCAACATCGTGTTTCTCAACATAGGCTTCGTGGTGGGCGCGTTCTCAAAAACCGTATCGGCGGCAAGCGGTCTTGGCAATGCCGTCGGACTACCACTGATGTTCATGTCCGGCGTGTTCTTCCCTGTGGAAAATCTGCCCACAATTTTGCGTATTATCGTCGAGTACCTGCCGCTTGCGCCCATTGTCGCAATGGTCAGGGGCGTAGTTCTGCACTCCGCTTCCTTCTGGGAGCTGTATAGTAAAAACAAAA
>VXRI01000389.1 GCA_009838595.1 Chloroflexota bacterium
CTCCACCATCCACTGCTGTGTCAGCGCGTCGAAAGTTAACGGATAAGACAGCATAACTCAGTACACTTTACAAGGATTCCGCCTGCAAAAAGTCGAAGTCGCAGCCTTGGTCGGCTTGGGTTACATGCTGGGAGTACATTACGCCGTAGCCGCGCTTGAAGTGCGATTTGGGCTGCGGAACCTCGGATAGCCTGCGCTGCACTTCCCTTTCGTCCACCAGTAGGTCTAGGCGACGGTTGGGCACATCGAGTTCGATGATGTCGCCGTTCTGCACTGCGGCAAGCGGACTGCCAGCCGCCGACTCAGGTGTTACATGCACCACGACCGTGCCGAAAGCCGTGCCGCTCATTCGCGCATCCGACAGACGCACCATATCTCGAATGCCGCGCTGCAAGAGCTTGCGTGGCAGCGGCAGAAAGCCCCATTCCGGCATGCCCGGCCCGCCTAAGGGCCCTGCGTTGCGCATTACGAGAACATCGTCCGGATGCACATCGAGGTCAGGGGCGTCGATGCGGTGTTCCATGTCGTCGTGGTCATCGAATACGAGCGCGCGTCCGCGGTGCGTCAGCAGTTCAGGCGATGCCGCAGTCGGTTTGATTACGCCGCCGCCGGGCGCCAGCGAGCCGTACACGACCGCGAGCCCGCCCTCCGGGTTGAGCGCATTGTCCAGGCTGCGAATAAGACCTGAATTGTGGTTGATAGCGCCGGCGATATTCTCGCCGAGCTTTCTGCCCGTAACCGTCATCTGCTCGGTGTGCAGCAATGGGCGCAGTTCGTTGAGCAGCGCAGGAAGGCCGCCGGCGTAGAAGAAATCCTCCATCAGAAATTCGCCCGACGGCTTTAGATTCAGGATGAACGGCGTAGTGCGCGATAGTTCGTCGAACAGCGTGAGCGGCAGGTCTATGCCCAGCCGACCGGCGATCGCGGTCAGGTGTATGATGGCGTTCGTGGATCCGCCGATAGCGTGCAAGGTGCGAATTGCGTTCTCGAATGCCTCGCGCGTCATTATTTGCGACGGGCGAAGGTCTTGTTCCACAAGCGTCAAGATTTGCCTGCCCGCCGCCTCCGCGAGTTGCGTACGGCGCGAATCCACCGCAGGAATCGCGGCATTGCCCGGCAGCGCAATGCCTAGGGATTCGCCCATCGATGCCATAGTTGACGCCGTGCCCATCACCATGCAGTGCCCTGGACTGCGCACGATAGAGTTCTGCAATTCCGCCCACTGCTCTTCGTTGATGCGGCCGGCGCGCAGTTCGGTATGGTAGCGGCGGCAGTCGGTGCAAGAACCAAGTTCTTCGCCGCGCCAGTTACCCTTAAGTTGCGGGCCGCCGGTAACGAGAATCGCGGGGATGTCCGCGCTTGCCGCGCCCATGAGCAACGCAGGCGTGGTCTTATCGCAGCCGCCGAGTAGCACGACGCCGTCTAGCGGGTTTGCCCTGATGGATTCCTCAACATCCATGCTCATCAGATTGCGGAAAAGCATGGTAGTGGGGCGCATGTTGTACTCGCCTAGCGACATCACGGGAAACTCCATCGGAAAGCCGCCCGCCTGCCAGACGCCGCGTTTGACCGCTTCCGCGAGTTGGCGCAGATGCGCGTTGCAGTGCGTCAGATCGCTCCAAGTGTTGCAGATGCCGATGACGGGTTTGTTTTGGTACGCCGGCTCGCCAAAGCCCTCTGCCTTGAACGCCGCCTGCCTCAGCCAGCCGTATAGTTCCGGTGTATCGAACCATTCTCGGCTACGAAGTGGTTTGCCATTAGTCGCCATGCTCTTTGTACTCCTTCAAGCAATATGCTGCGAATATGCATCTTTTGGTCGCGGCGGTATCAGCGGTATTTGTCATTATTTGGCGTCAGCGGTTCGGGGGACCGCGGAATGGGTTCTCGACATATTCGGCGAGCTTCAGGGATTCTAGCGCGCCGTTCCACACATCGTTAGCGACCGTGTGGTCTTCGGGCCAATACTCCATCGTGATGAGTGCCTGCACATTGCCTCCGCGCGCCAGGCACGCCCGCGAGTGCGCCTTACGCTTCTCCACCGGGTCGATGAAGTCAATCTCAAGCCATGCGTATTCTAGGTCGCTACGGCGAACCTTCAGCAGGGGACCCTTTCGCGTGCGATGCCGTATGTCGTTTCCCAAAACGACGGTGTCCATGTAGTGCTCAAGCGGCGGGAATATGCCCCAGTTAACGATTGCGCCGTCCGGTCCGAGCTGCGTGACGGACACTTGCAGGCGAATGTCGTCGTCCGGCTCTTCGCCGTCGTAAATGCAGATGGTGTCGCCCTCCGGCTTGACAACCCAGTCGCCTGGGTATTCCAAGTGGACAGCGCCTCTGTTGATGACAAAAATCTTGTTGCCGGGCTTCGCCTTCCAACGGTGCTTATCAGACAAGTTGAACTCGCGGCTTTGCCACTTCTTGCTCATTGCTGCGCTCTGGCGCTAGGTTGGTTCGATTGTGCCTGCGCCGCACCGCGCATTTGGCTGTCGATCCATCGTTTCAGCGCGTCCAATGCCGGCGGCGCGACAAAGAACACCTGAATGCTCGCGGGGAACTGCACGCGATGCCCTTCGCTGATGAAAAGCACGCCGTTTCCCGCGTCAGTAAGCGTATCCGATATGCGTTCCGCGATGTGGTCGAATCGCTGCTGCGTCGTCTCCTGAATACCGGCAATCGCCAGATTCATCACCTTCTCGCTCATCAAGCCGATGGACAAGCAGCGCTGCCAGTCGCTGTGTTCTTCGACGACAGCCCTGTCCTCCGT
>VXRI01000312.1 GCA_009838595.1 Chloroflexota bacterium
GACCGTCCGTGTGATACCGACAACGAACATTCCGCAGGGCGTCGCGGCGATTTTAGAATATCAGCCGTACAGAAGCACGGATGAAAACGCAGCCGGAATGGAAGATGTGATCAAAGATGTGCGAACCGGCGAGATTACCCGCGCCGCGCGCTCCGTCACGCTCGACGGTGTTAGCGCTGACGAAGGGCAGCTAATCGGTTTGTTCGATCGTAATCTCGTCGCGGCGGGCGAAGGGTTGGCGGACATCACGCTATCGATACTTCGCAGCGCAGATGTGGACGACGGCGATCTGGTTACCTTGTACCGAGGCGATCCGATGACCGAAGCGGAGGAGAAAGAGGTAGTCTCGGCAGTCGAATCTGCATTCCCTGACATCGACCTTCAACACTACTATGGCGGTCAGCCATTCTACCACCTCATAATTTCTATAGAGTGAGTGTCATGACGATTCGAGTTGTTACCGACAGCACATCCGATTTGCCGCGCGATGTCGCGGACGAATTTGGCATCGCCGTTATTCCGCAGAAGGTCATATTCGGCGATGAGGAACTACGCGAGAACATCGACATCAGCGGCGACGAATTCTACCGCCGCGTGTCGAGAAGCCCTAGTTTGCCCACGACTTCGCAAGCGTCCGCTGGCGAGTTCAAAGATTTGTACGAATCGGTCGCGGACGGCGCAGACGGTATCGTCTCTATTCATGTGTCCGCGGCGCTAAGCGGCACTGTCAATTCGGCGCGCTCCGGTGCAGACCAGGCTGACATCGGCTGCGGCGTGGAAGTCGTCGATTCCAAAATGGCTGGTATGGGCACGGGCTTGATTGCCATAGCAGCGGCGCGGACGGCACAGGCGGGCGGAGCCATGCAGGAGGTCATCGACGCGGCACAGGACGCGGTCAGCCGCTGTGAGACCTACGTTCTGCTGGACACGCTCGAATATCTGCAAAAGGGTGGCAGGATAGGCAAGGCGCAGGCTATGGTTGCCACGCTGCTAAGTATCAAACCCTTGATTATCCTGCGCGAAGGCATCGTTGACGAGTTGGGCAAAGAGCGAACTCACAAGAAAGGCCTGGCAAGGCTGCGCCGCACCACCGAAGAATTCGGCCCACTCGAAGACTTAAGTGTCAACTACACCACCACGCCCGACGAAGCATTCAATTTCGCTGCCGGATTGCAACACCTGCTTCCCGAAGGCAAGCAGCCCTTCACCGCTCAAATAGGCCCTGCTGTAGGCACTTACACGGGCCCCAAAGCGCTCGGCATATCACTTCTACGTCGGCAATAGTACATCTGAGGCTTGCGAGTAAGGCTTGGATTCATCTGTTGGATGATTCAGCAGTCCCTCCTCGCTCTGGCCGGAGAAGGCTAGATTGGGAGCAAGAGCGCCCACAATACCAATATGAAGTGCATTGCGGCAAGTCATAGTCGCCGACGCTAATTCCGCAAAATACCCTCTACACGAACCTCGCGGCTTGTTTCGCATGCCAAGAATGTGCGCTACAATTTTGGTATGGTTAGAACAAATGACAATAGCACGCCCGGCAACGAAGAGTTGCGAACTCTCGCTAACATTCTGCGCCTTGAACAGCGGCGAGGATACCGCAATGATGCTGTTATCGGTGGCTTGGACGCATTCCTGCAGCGCTTGCAAGGGGAAATCCGCGCGCATTTGGACTTGCCTGCATCATACGCCGATATGCCCGCGACAAAGCGCAATCTTTGGTCAAAAGCCACGCTAACGAAGATAGGCGCTGATGCTGGTCCGTCCCAAACTGGCACGTCTGCAACGAAATCGTCCTTATCACCCACAAGGCAACAGCAGGATCGGAGCCAACCAGTTCACAATGCAAACCGCGTCGCCAGTAGAACTCCGGCGCAGAACTTGCAGCATAAACCGCCTACGCCACCGCAGCAATCCGCCAAACCGCGTAAGCCTGCCGCCAAACGCAAACCACCTGTTAAGCCCTTGAACCTGCGGCTTGAGGACGATGTTACAAAGATCCGTGGTGTGAGCGCTCGTACCAAGACGCGTCTTGAGAACCTCGGTATATCGACTATTGAAGACTTGCTGTATCACTTTCCACACAGGCATGACGACTTCACGGCCGTGCGCAAGATCGCTCAGGTTGTGCCGGGAGAGACGCAGACGGTCATTGCGACTGTCTGGGAAGTTATGGAAACTGGTCGCGGGCGGTCGAAGAACGCACAAGCAGTGTTGGGGGATGACACGGGTAACATCAGAGTCGTCTGGTTCAATCAGGCGTATTTGGTCAGGACGCTGAAACCCGGCATGCGCATCGTCATCAGCGGTGTAGCGAAGGTGTATCGCGGACGCGTCGTGTTCCAATCGCCGGACTACGACATATTCGACGAGCGCGAAGGGCAAACGCACGCCGGCAGGCTGGTGCCGATATACTCGCTGACGGACGGTTTGTATCAGCGCACTATACGCCGCGCTGCCAAGCAGGCGCTGAATTCCGCGCTGCCTAAAGTGCGCGAATATGTACCGGACGAGACGCTGCGCCTGTATGACCTGATGGGCTTGCGCGGGGCGATCGCATGCTTGCATTACCCCGATTCGCTGGATCAAGTGGAAACTGCGCGCCGCCGTATCGCGTTCGACGAACTGCTGATGCTTCAACTCGTAGTAGCGCGGCGCAGGCTTGAGTGGCAGTCTTCCGGTGGCGCAATCTCGTTGCCGTCAGACGACGAACGACTGGATGCGTTCTTGGCGTCGCTGCCGTATGCTCTGACAAATGCACA
>VXRI01000412.1 GCA_009838595.1 Chloroflexota bacterium
CCTGCTTTCGCAGAAAGACGAGAATGAAGTTACGCATGATTTGTGAAATCGTCTTGAAACACGCGGTCGCTGACTTCGTTTTGCGCCGCCATGTTGGGCTGTGCTATAATTCGTGGGCTATTTTGGCGTCCGTAACTTTCAGAGGATGCGCTTTTTGTCTGCCGGCTTGCTTATGGCGGTTGTTGGCGGCGGCGCGGCGATTTAGGAGCGCACCTGGCAGCGATGATCGAGATTATTAATGACGGCAGCGTTACTTCCGCGAAGGGCTTTCGCGCGGGCGGCACTTACGCGGGTCTTAAGACGCAGGATGACGGCGTGCTGGATTTGGGTATTTTGCTCTCGGATGCGCCGGCTAACCTCGCGGCGACTTTCTCCACGAATAAGGTTCTGTCGCCGTCTGTGGTGCTGAGCCGACAGCGCGCTGAGCGCGGCACGGCGCGAGGCGTGGTGGCTAACAGCGGCTGCGCGAATTGCTGCGTGGGCGACCAAGGGCTTGCGGACGCGGCAGAATTGACTGCGCTCGCAGCCGAGCATGTCGGCGTTGGCGCGGAGGATATGCTTGTGTGCAGCACAGGAATGATTGGCATCGAACTGCCGATGGCGTTGCTGCGACAGCATGTGGGGAATGTCAGCCTGTCTGCAGGTGGCGGACATGCTTTCGCGCGTTCCATAATGACTACTGACACCATGCACAAAGACCTCGCCGTATCACTCGATATTGGTGGTCGCAAGGTTACACTTGGCGGCGCGGCGAAGGGCGTCGGGATGATTCACCCGAACATGGCGACGATGCTTGCATTCGTGGCGACTGATGCTGCGGTCGAGCAGTCGTTCCTGCAAGCTGCGCTGAGCCGCGCGGTTGACGCATCGTTCAATATGTGCAGCGTGGACGGCGACCAGAGTACGAATGACACGGCGCTTGTGTTTGCCAATGGCGAAGCGGGCGGCGATGAGGTTGCCGCCGGGACGCCGGACGCCGAAGCTTTTGAGGAGGCGCTCACATTTGTCTGCCAGTCGCTTGCTAAGGCGATGGTGCGCGACGGCGAAGGCGCGAAGAAGTTGATCGAGGTTACGGTCAATGATGCGGCGTCTCTGGAAGACGCGCGCACGGCTGCCCGCGAGATTTCCACATCGTCGCTGGTCAAGGCGATGGTGCACGGCAATGACCCGAATTGGGGACGCATTATGATGGCGCTTGGCAAGAGCGGCGCGGATATGGAAGAGTCCAAGATTCAGATTTACATCAACGACATCCAGATTGTGGACGAGGGCAAGGCGATTCCGTTCCATCTGGATTCGGTCGTGAGCGCGATGGCGAGTTCGCCTGATGTGCGTTTGGGCGTCAATCTGAGCATGGGCGACGCTTCCGCGACTGCGTGGGGCTGCGACTTGACCGAAGAGTATGTAACCTTTAATTCGGCGTACAGCACATAGGCGCATGGCATCGAACATGTCATCAGCGAACTCCGCAGCCGGGATGAGCACGCCACACGCCGAGTCCGTGCCGGCTATCGAGCCGGATGTGCCGGGCGATAGCAGCCAAGCGAGATTGGCAAATGCGGCGGGCGGCGCCGGTTCAATGGCGGATGGCGAAGCGCAGAAGGAGACCAGTACCAGTGGGACGATTGTAGTCAAGATTGGCGGAAGCACGCTCGGCAGCCATGACACGACCTTGCACGACCTCGTAAAGCTGCAGCGTCAGGGCGTCAGGGCGGTTGTCGTGCACGGCGGCGGCAAGATAATTAGCGACTGGATGGCGATGCAAGGCGTAAAGCCGCGATTCGTGCGGGGTTTGCGCGTTACGGACGGTCCCAGCATCGACATCGTGGGCGCCGTTCTCACGGGTCTCATCAATAAGAACCTCGTGGCGTCAATGGTTGAACTGGGCGCGCGCTCCATTGGCATCAGCGGCGCGGACGACGCCATGCTGCGCGCCAACTTACGCGATCCCGAACTAGGTCTCGTTGGCGATATTTTCGATGTCAACATCGATCCGATAAATGCTGTGTTAGATTCCGGCTGCATCCCTGTCATCGCCCCGGTGGGCGTCAAGCCTGCCGAAAACGGCGAATCGTCCCCTACGCTCTTGAACATCAACGCGGACACAGCAGCGGGTGAGATTTCGGCTGCGTTGGGCGCGAGCAAGCTAGTATTCCTGACCGATGTGCAGGGTGTGCTTGACAACACGCGCAGGCTCATACCGCGTCTGACCGAACGGCAGGCTCGCGGGCTTATCAGATCCAATGTCGCGGCGGGCGGCATGATTCCCAAGATCGAGGCGTGCCTGACGGCGCTGAGTTCGGGCGGTGTTTCTCACATCATCGACGGGCGCAAGCCTGACGCGCTGATTGAAGTCGTTTCGGGCGCGACTCTCGGAACTAGAATTGGATGATTGCGAGGCATATTTGCTATGGCCGGTGAATACCAGAACGGAAGCAGTGGCGGAGGCGACGACGGTGACTCTACCGTAGAGTTGTACCAGTTCTTCGGGCAGATTGGGACGCTCGCCAAGTGGATAGCCTTTGCGATTGTGGCAATCGTCGCAATCTCGCTGTTCATATTCGGGCGCGGTGTCTATACCGATTGGCTGTGGTTCGACAACCTAGGCTATCGCGGCATATTCGTCAAAGTGCTGATGACGCGCATAACGCTATTCGTCATCGGCGCGGTTACGATGGCGACGCTTGCGGGCATCAGCATTTTCGCCGCCAGTCTCGTATCCCGTGGTAAAATCACGCTGCCGCTGCCCGAT
>VXRI01000372.1 GCA_009838595.1 Chloroflexota bacterium
ATACGATGCTGACGAAGAACGCTACAAGCCCAAGCTCGTGGTGCAGACACGCAGCCCTGATGTCGTGCGCGATGTTGACCTGTTCCGGCAGATTGAGGCGAACGGCGGGCGCGTGCAGGTGAACATGACCGTTACCACCGACGACGAAGACATACGCCGCACTTTCGAGCCGTACTGTCCGTCCAATATGGCGCGGCTCAAAGCGATAAGCGAGGTGAATAACGCCGGCGTACAAACCTGCATCACGATGACGCCTTTGTTGCTTGTCAGCCAGCCTGATGCTTTTGTCGAGAGCCTTCTAGCCACTGGCGTTCAGAAGTTCATTGCCCAGCCATTCCACTTCGCGCGTGGCAAGTTCGTTGCAAGCACACGGGAAAGCGCATTCGACATGATGTCGGAAAAACTCGGCTGCGCCCGCTCGGAGTTTCAGCGCACATACATGGAACACTACAAGCACGTGTTTGCCGTGCTGCGTGGCGGGCTGCCAAACTTAGGCGAAGGCAAAGACGGCTTCAATCCTCCTTTCTAGCCACTTCTTTCACAGGCATTGTTCGTACGCGCTGACCTTCCTTTGTCATTGCCGCCGCGTGATCCCACGCAGTTGAAGAGTAGAATATCTTCAAGCGTGAGGGTTACTCCTTTTATCCCTTTCTGCTCCACATCGGCGCGGACTCTCCATATCTCGTCCTCTCCGCGCGCGTTCAGTAGTAGTACATCCGCCGTCCGCAGGATATACTACATGCCACACCATACTTGCATACAAGGAGCATCCCTTTGCCTAACCCACCGACCCTGCACGATGTCATCGAAGCGCGGGGACGCATTGCGCCGTATATCACACGCACCCCCCTGCACCACTATCTTTCGCTCGACAGGCTGCTAGACGCCGAAGTCTGGGTGAAGCACGAGAACCACCAGCGACTAGGCGCATTCAAGATGCGCGGCGGCATCAACCTGCTGTCACGCCTTTCGGACGCAGAGAAAGATCGTGGCGTAATAACGGCGTCGTCCGGCAATCACGGACAGTCCATCGCATACGCGGCGGGCATTCTGGGCATCAACTGCATCGTTTGCGTGCCGGAAGGTGCGAACCCCGGTAAGGTAGCCTCCATCGAAAGTCTGGGCGCGCAGGTCATTCACCACGGACCATACTTCGACATCACAAACGAATACGCGCAGCGGCTCGCCAAGGAAGAGGGCTACCGCTATGTTCACGCGGTCAACGAACCGATGCTCATGGCGGGCGTAGGCACATACACGCTGGAGATAATGGAAGACTTGCCCGATGTGGACTACATCATCGTGCCTCTTGGCGGCGGCAGCGGCGCATGCGGCGCATGCATCGCCGCGAAGAGCGTCAATCCGAATGTGAAGGTTATCGCTGTGCAGGGCGAAAGCGCGCCGGCAGCTTATCTGTCATGGAAATCCGGCGAAATCGTTGAGGCGCCGATGGAATCCATAGCAGAGGGGCTTGCCACCGGCAGAGGATACGAGCTTCCTCAGAGCATCCTGCGCGATAGGTTGGACGACTTCGTTCTGGTGTCCGACGATGAGATGGAACGCGCAATCGTGCTGCACTTGGAGCACACGCACAACCTAACCGAGCACGCGGGAGCGGCGTCACTGGCAGGCGCGTTGAAAATCAAGGACAGGCTGCGCGGCAAGAAGATCGCGCTAGTGATGAGCGGCGGCAACATTTCTATGGAGCATCTGCGGGATGCGCTGACACGGGCAGGATAGGCTAATATGCGGCGCTAATACGGCATGATTAGCCAAGACATCGTAGGAGCGCGTCAAAAGTTAGCGTAGCGGTCAAGAATTTGGTCCCCGATAGTCGAGTGCTGTGGAGATAAGTCCCCTGACAATGTTCATTGGCCCGAACAATTCGGGAAGGTCGCACTTGGCTACGCAGGTGTATGCGCTGATGCACAAGAGTATTCCATCTATCAGCCTTACTTGATGGAATACCTCGAAGTCCCAAACCGCCTTTTTTACCTGACCTGTAATGTGATAACTAGGCGAGGGAAATAGTGAACTGGGGGGAAGAAGTACATGCTTGAGTTGAGCAATGCCTTGACGAAGGGCTTAATTTTTCGGATATACCCGTTGCAGGCTTACCCGAAAAGATTGGCCAGGCAATAGAATCTGCGTCTCAAGAAGTGCTTGCCAGAGAGCGGATATATCTAGGATCGAGCGCGAGGTCATCGTAATCCGACCGCGCACCAACCGATGCACAAGCCGGTGAACGGCAAGTCGAAGGTCGTCATCGAGTTCGACGACGCATAGGGCGCGTACTCTAGCACACAGTGCACGGACTTTCGCCGAACGGCAATCGAAAGTCGTTGTGGAAGATATGTGCAAAGCGTGCGTGCCACTGGGCAACATGAAACTGCTGCTATCGCAAGCTTTGCACCGCAATCTGAGCCATGCCCGTAGAGTCGCTCGAAAGATAGCGATTTCAGTCGTAGTTGCACAAACTGGCGTTGGGCTGACGCGATGGGTATGGAGTGGCGATGACGGTCTGTCGCTGGGTGCATTGGCGGCGGCGTGGTCATTCAGTGTCTGAAATCGTAACTCTCCGCGCCTTTCTCATTCCGTCCGAAACTCCACACCGCTTTTGGGACGGTTACCCGCATTTACCATGACCCGTTGCGTCAAATAGAACTGTTACCGAAAGGGTATTCGCTGCGTCACAATTACTGTTACCGGGAGTGTGTTGCTTGTGCCGTCTTCCAAAGGTCTTCCAGCG
>VXRI01000165.1 GCA_009838595.1 Chloroflexota bacterium
TCGGAGGATACTACGACCACATTCCTTGGACATAATTTGCGCATGCCCGCTCTCCACGCTCCAATCGGGTCGCTGCAAGAGTTCCACCCGGAAGCAGGCGCGGCGTCCACTCGGGCAGCGGCAGAGTTCGGCATCATGCATGTGTTAAGCTCTGTCACGAACCCGACGCTTGAAGAGACTGCTGCTGCGGTGGACTATCCTAAGGTGTACCAGCTCTACCTGCACGGCGACTGGGGCTGGATCGAAGAGATGGTCGGGCGCATCAAAGATGCGGGCTACATCGGGTTGTGCATCACGGTGGATACGGCGCACTATAGCCGCCGCGAGCGCCCGATGCTCACGCGTTACACGCCGCCTACCCAGCGCGCAAGGCCCAACCCGCGACATGCAGCATCCGTTACCTGGGACATGGTTGACCAGATAAAGAACATCGCCGGTCTGCCATTCATGCTGAAAGGCATTGCGACCGCCGAGGACGCCAGAATCGCCATCGAGCACGAAGTCGATGTGGTGTGGGTGTCGAACCATGGCGGACGACAGCTCGACCACGGGCAGGGCACTATGGAAATGCTGCCCGAAGTAGTCGAGGCGGTTGACGGCAAGGCGGACATCGTGCTGGACGGAGGTGTTCAGCGCGGCGCGGACATCCTGAAAGCCGTCGCAATGGGCGCACGAGCCGTAGCCCTCGGCAAGATGCAGGGCTGGGGACTCGCCGCCGACGGGCAGGCAGGCGTCGTCCGTATGCTGGAACTGCTCGAAGACGAAATCATCGTGGCGATGGCGCTGCTCGGCGTAACATCCATCGACCAGCTCGATTCTAGCTATGTATGCCCCGCCGAAGCCGTAACCCCGGCGCACGAAATGAGCGCATGGACCAACATGCCCGGCAACCGCATACTTTAGGCGCGCACGTCGGTTGACAGGGTAGAATTGGCGTGATACGCTGATTCGACAATAGCGAGTGCCTGTAGAGATTAGTAAATACTCTCTAATGGGCCTAAATCTTAGCAGGAGGATCCGTTATGGCTGGCGAAGGTCTGTTGGACATTGAGATCATCTACTGCGTACCTTGACAGTACCACAGTGTTGCGGCCTGGATGGTCAACGAGTTTGTGGATGTCGGTGGTAATGCAGTTTCTATCGAGGTAAGGCCGGGTGTCTCCGGTGTGTTGCAGGTCTATGTCGATGGCGACAAGATCTATGACAAGGCCGAAGAGGGCAACGAAACTCCGCACCTTAACCGAGTCAAGGAATTGAAGGCAATCGTTAAGGATAGGGTGGATTCCGCAAGGGCATCCGCCGCCGCTGACTAAGCTCATACGCTTTTGCCATAAAAACAAAGCCCCGAACTGGCAACGGTTCAGGGCTTTGTTGCGTTTAACAGGATGTGCAGGATAGACATCCGCTTGCCAGTTGCCGATATAATGCGTATTCTGTATCCACTATGGAGCAGCGCGAAGTTTGGACACAGTTTGACCGCATAGTCGGCGCGCCGGACGAAGACATCGATCTGGGGCGAGCCGCACTACTGATTGCCGCCACCGAATATCCGCGCCTCAACTTGGACCGCGAGCTGTTCAAGTTGGACGGCATCGCTGAGGGGGGCGCCGGGCGCATGGACGATGACACGCCGCTCTACCAGCTCAACACGCTCAGCGAGTACCTGTTCGACGAGCTGAAGTTCGCGGGCAACCACACGAACTACCACGACCCGCGCAACAGTTTCCTCAACGATGTCATCGAACGGCGGCTCGGCATACCCATCACGCTGTCGCTGCTGTACCTCGAAGTTGGCAAGCGGCTGGGCGTGCCGCTGCTGGGCATTGGCATGCCAGGGCATTTCATCGTGCGCCACCGCGACGAATTTGATGTGTTCGTTGACCCGTTCCACGGAGGCATCCTGTTATCCGAAGACGAATGCGCCGAGCGCCTGAAGCAGGTTACGCAAGGCTCGCTTGCGTGGAATCCTGAATTCCTTGAACCGGTTAGCAGCCGCGAGTTCATCGCGCGTATGCTGCGCAACCTGAAGGTCGTGTACCTGCAGCGGCGCAACTATGAGCGCGTGCTTGCGACCATTGACCGCGTGATCGCGCTGCAGCCCGAAGCTGCCGTTGAGTTTCGCGATCGCGGCGTGGTAAACTATCGCCTTGGCAATTACGAGGACGCTCTAGAAGACTTGGGCGCGTATGTTGCATCCGGCGAAGACGTATCCGACGGCGCCACCGTAATGCGCCTAATAGACCAAATCCGCGACATGCTGGATGAATAGCCCTTGCCGGTCGTATGCTGATTGTGAAAGTGTCCCCTTCGCTTGAAGGAGATAAGGCTAGTATGAGGGTAAGAGTCGCCATTTATTGCCTATTAAGTTCTGTTGACAATTCTATATTTCAGACCATCATTCCTGCATAAGCAGGAATCCAGTAGATTTCAGGTGGCGCAAGCATCAGGAAATCGGCTGCATTTACGGCTCTGGATTCCCGTTTTCACGGGAATGACGCAAATGTCAACACAAACTAGCCAAATAATCGTAATCAACCCAACAATCACCATAATCACCACAATCCCAACTCACACAACCAATCACGAACACAACAAGCAGACATTCAGGATGGACGCCATGATTGCGGATTACAAGTGCAGTGTCAGCAAGCCTGACGATTTCGACGAATTTTGGGGCAATGTACTGGACGAGGCGGCGAATATACCGCTCAACCCAGAGACGGTGTCTCTTCCCCTG
>VXRI01000055.1 GCA_009838595.1 Chloroflexota bacterium
CACTTGCATTGTGACTCTATCACACCTTTCACTTGATTTGACGACAGACCCTAGAGACTTCTTGCGTCATTCGGACATGCTCCTTGAAATGGTTCATCCGCTAGACATCATACAGCGAAGACTACTGCCCCGCCTGCCGGAACACGCGCCTACCTCAGCGCCGCGAGCAGCTTGCGCCGCAATCCGCGCGGTGTGCTTTGTTCAATTACTATGTCTGTGGCGGCGTGGAATGATAGGAAGCTGTGCATGGCGGCGGCGATGTCGGCTACTATAGCGTCGTCAGGCTTGACGCCCGGCTCTAGGTAGATGTGCTTGAGGCGCAGTGTAGCGTCCTTGCGCTCTAGCTTCGGGTCGAAGCGGCCGATAAGTTCGCCGTTGCGCAGTATCGGCAGGCAAAAATAGCCCCACTCGCGGATTGGAGCGGGCTTGTACGCTTCTAGGATTTGGCGGAATCCCCAGAATTGCACATCGCGTCCCTTCGCCCAGAATAGACTGTCGAACGGCGACAGGAATGTCGTGCGCTGCGGCGATATTTCGCCGTCTGCGGCGCGCGCTAGCAGAGGCAGATTCGCGCGGTGTACGACCTGCGCGGCGACCGTGCCATCGGGCATATGCACATCCACGCCGACCAGTGTGCCCTCGTCCAGCATGCGCTGCACGAGCGGCTTGGCGGGCGTGCGCTTCATGTGAAAGTAGTCCGGAATCTGCATCAGCGAGCAGACGCCGAGCGCCCGCGCGGACTTGTCAAGCAGCGTCAGGTACGCCTCCTCTTCGCTTGGCGGCGTGGTGTCCACCCAGTGCGGCAATACGGTTTCCGTGATGCCGTAGATGCGCTGGAAGTTGACGCGATTGGCGATGGTGAGTTCGCCGGTGTTGTACAAATGCTCCAGCGCGACTTTCGCGGGCTTCCAATCCCACCATGTACCGCGTCTGCCGTCCGTGCGCTCGAAATCGGCGGAACGCGCCAGCCCATGTTCTCGCACATGCTGCATCACGCCATCCAGCGTCTCGATGTTCGCCGGGTCTTGCAGCCACTCGCGCCGCCGCTTGCCCTGAGGATTGGCGTGCCGGCGCATCGTCGGGATGGCGAAGCGGTACAGCGTCAGCGGAATGACGCAAGCGGCATGCATCCAATACTCAAACAAGCGGCGCGCATTGCCGTTGTCGTCGCCGTCGTCAGTGTCGGGGTTTAGAGTGCCATCGCCGAATATCAGCCTGTCGAATTCGGCGGTGTCATACGCGCCGAGCCTGCTCCACAGCGCGACATACTGGCTGCGGCGCACCATTTGCAACGTATCTAGCTGCACCCATCCCACACGCTCGACCGCATCGTAAATCGCATCGGCGTCCGGCGCGCCATCCACCAACGGCGCATCAAGCTGCTGCGCATGCAGCACAACGGCGCGCGCAGCGGACAGGGGTATGGGTGATGCGGTGTTGGAGTTGGACATGCGTTATATGGTAATGGTAATGGGGAGCGGGTGTATAGGTGTCCGGCGATATGAAGCCGTGATGATGTAGTGATTCAACCTAGTGAACTTGACATATATGCAGGACTGGCGCAGAACATATGTAACAAGAAGTATGGTATCTTCTTGTGGCAGATATGGTTACTATCCCTTCTGCGAATTTATGGAACGTAAAGGATTTTCTAATCATGCCTTCCTCAATCGAATGGACTGATGAGACTTGGAATCCGGTTACCGGCTGCTCCCGCGTTTCGCCGGGCTGCGACAACTGCTATATGTTCGCCATGTACCCGCGTCTCAGAGCGATGGGCGTAACCGGCTACGAACACACGCCCAACCAGGTGCGCTTGCTACCTGAACGATTGCAGCATCCGATGTCTTGGAAGAAACCTCGCATCGTGTTTGTGAACAGCATGTCGGACTTGTTTCATTCAGAAGTGCCATACAGTTTTATCCTAGATGTGTTCAAAGTGATGGAAGAGTCCGCTCGTGAGCGTGGGCATGTGTTTCAAGTCCTGACTAAGAGACCGGGACGCGCCGTAGGTTGGTGGGAACAACACAAAGCTCTTTTTGACGGAATCTGGCCAGAAAATGTATGGATAGGCACTTCTGTAGAAAACCAGAAGTACGCCCCGAGGCTGACAGTCCTAGAGCGATTGCCCGCCCCGGTACGATTCGTATCCGCCGAGCCATTGCTAGAACGGATAGACCTGACTCCATGGCTAAAGCGAGGGGCAGTCCAATGGGTAATCGTCGGCGGCGAGAGCGGCTTTGGCGCGAGACCTATGAACACAGATTGGGCATGCGATCTGCGAGATCAATCCATCAATGCGAGCGTTGCGTTCTTCCTCAAGCAGCTCGGCGGCGTTCGCAACAAGCGCGGTGGAGATAAAGCCGTCATCGAGGACAAAGTATGGCGCGAGATGCCGATAGGAGGGATAAACACTTGACGAGTACACACTTCGGTGGCCCGTGGACAACAGAGAAGTTGGAAATTCTGGAAAGGTATCTGGACGCTTACACTACCGCCTTGAAAGAACAGCCATTTCGGCTGACTTATGTGGACGCCTTTGCGGGATCCGGTTACTGGCGTCCTAATTCCATTTATCACAGGGACGATTACGGAGACTTTGAAGGTGTCCTTAAAGGATCAGCGCGAATTGCCTTGGGGATACAAGACAAACCGTTTGATGACTTGGTATTCATCGAGAAATACCCCCGACGCTATAAGTCTTTGCAAACAA
>VXRI01000351.1 GCA_009838595.1 Chloroflexota bacterium
GTAAATCGAAGCTTGTTCGCTGGAGAGCCAGAGAGCTAGTGCGTTGGGGTCCTGCCGCGAGGCGCGCGTGCCTAGTCCATACCCAATGCGGTTGACATTCAATTGCGGATGTTCGAATGTGGCGATGGTCGTGAGTATTGCCGCGCCTGTTGGAGTTACCATCTCACCGGTGTTGTGCGCGTTGTTCGGCGGCGCGGCAACCGGCGCATTCGCAATCTGAAATATCGCAGCAGTCGCAGGTGCGGGAACCGGCAGCAAGCCATGCGCAGATCTGACGACACCAGAGCCGCTAGGAAAATGAGAGCAATATACCTTATCGACTCCCAGCATTTCCAAGCCGGAGACACCGCCGACCACATCGACCAGAGTATCAAGCGTGCCGAGTTCGTGCAGATGCGTCTCTTCCGGTTGTGCGCCGTGAACACGCGCTTCGGCTTCACCAATCCGCAGGAATATATCGCGCGATTGCCGCACAACGCTGTCGGATAGTCCTGACGCTTCGACGATATTCACGAAATCGCCGATGGTATGCGACTTACGCCCAAGCTCTTCTAGCTCAACTATCAGATGCGTGCCTTCCAAGCCACCGCGTCGCGCTCGCTGGGATTTGAGTGTATAGCCCGATGTACTGAGTTTAGCCAGTGCACCGCGCAGGTCATCTATTGACAACCCCGCGTCCAGCAGCGCGCCTAGAATCATGTCGCCGCTCGCGCCTCCGATACACTGGAAATATGCGCTTCTCAATATGTGCCTCCCCAAGCGGCGTTTATGCTGCCGCGCCCGAGATGTGCCGTGTTATCGGCAAGCACATATTAATCGCTTGTGCGAGAGTGTCAACTCTTTGGTAGTGCAGAGATTCTTCACCGCAGGCTATGTCGTCCGTGTTTCGGGGCACGAGGCATTTGCGTAATCCGTGGCGCGCCGCCTCTTTAACGCGCCGTTCGGTCTGGGGGGCGCGGCGAATCTCGCCGCTCAGCCCGACCTCGCCAACGGATGCGACATCGCCCGGCATGGGCACGCCTCTAAAGCTCGATGCGATTGCCAACGCGACGCCCAAGTCCGCCGCAGGTTCGGCTATCTTCAACCCGCCGGTTACATTCACGATTATGTCGTAGTCGGACAGCGGTATGCCGCAAGTGCGCATTGCAACCGAGCATACCAGCAGCAGGCGATGCGCATCATAGCCGGTCGCGACACGGCGCGGCGTGGGAATCGTGGACGGTGCAGTGAGCGCCTGTATTTCCACAAGCAAGGCTCGGTTACCTTCCAGAATCGGCACTACAACCGAACCCATGGCGCCCTTTGGTCTGTCGAGCAAGAAACTCTTGGATGGGTCTTCGACATCTCGCAGCCCCATGCCGGTCATTTCTAGCACGCCTACCTCATTGGTGGAGCCAAAGCGGTTCTTCACCGCGCGCAGCAAGCGCCACGAACTTACGGCGTCGCCTTCCATATACAACGCAGCGTCAACCATGTGCTCTAGCACACGCGGTCCGGCGATGTCGCCGCCCTTGGTTACATGCCCAGTAAGGATAATAGGCACATTGTTCGCTTTGCCCCATTCCAATAGCCGCCGGGCGCACTCGCGTATCTGCGACACATTGCCCGGATGCGAAGACAGCTCGGGGTCGTACATCGTCTGTATCGAATCGATGACGGCAAGCGCCGGTAGACGTTCGTCCAATCTGGCAAGCACCTCTTCGACATTCGTCTGTGTCAGGATGTACAGACTCTGCCCATCGATGCCTAGCCGGTCGGCGCGCATCTTCACCTGCGACACGGACTCTTCCCCGGTTACATAGAACACCGATGAGTAGCGCCGCGCCACTTCCTCCGCGACTTGAAGCAGCATTGTCGATTTACCGATGCCGGGGTCGCCGGCGAGCAGCACAAGAGAACCGGGCACAATACCTCCGCCGAGTACGCGGTTGACCTCGCCGGATGACAGGCTCATGCGCGGCAAATCTTCCACCGATGCGTCCGCCAAATGCACCGCGTCCTGCACGTCGCTGCGCAGCCACGTGAATCGACCAGCGTCTCGGCGTTCAATGATGGTGTTCCAAGCGCTGCAACTGCGGCACTGCCCTTCCCACCTGACCGTTACATTCTCGCAAGCCGTGCACACGAACTCAGTCCGGGTCTTTGTCTTGGGCATCGGTAATCTCCCCTCGTCTTGCGCTTTGCATGGCTTTGTGCGTTGTGCACCTTGCTCCGCATGGCTACAAATGTTCGATACACAGGGAAGAATATAGCGATTTAGAACATTTGTCAAGCGCGATTTGTGGGAAGATAGCGTTTCCTTATAGGCGGTCAAGAATGTTTTACGACCGTTCGTGATGAGACTGTCGAACTATTCGATCCGAACTTTCGTCCTTTGACAGGATCCGGACGAACGGGGTTTATTCAAACCACCTGAATGGAAACGCTCTCTGTCAGAAAATTGGACTTTGTTCAAAATTGGGTAGCACTACAGTAGGCAGTCTGGACTGCCCGCGAAGTCATTCAGAGTAGTGCGAGGCAAATGAAATCCGTCGTTGTAAGCCGCGGAGACTGTAGATTTCTCACTTTGCTGCGCTGCGTCCAATATCTGGGAATAAAAAAAGACCCGCCTGCGAATCTCGGGCGGGTCTTTTTATTAGGGATTAGTTGATACTCGCGCTATGCACGGGCACAGGCTCTTTGGCGTGCACTACTAGAC
>VXRI01000408.1 GCA_009838595.1 Chloroflexota bacterium
AGGAGTATAATAGACAATACGAACCCGTCGCCGCGCTGGTGGAACTGGCGCGGTCCACCGGCACATCGCCCGTGTTCCTGACGGTCTCGTTCGTTGGCAGCAACGCACTCGCGAACGAACTTGGCACGGATGGCGCGGGTGTGTATGTTACGCAAGTCGTGCCGTTTCCGACGGACACATCGCTTCCCATAGTATCCGCGTACCTGCAAGCGCTGTCCGCATACGACAGATTCTCCGATCCCGGTTTCGTGTCGCTGGAGGGCTACTTGGCAGGTCGGCTTGCCATTGAAGGCTTGCAACGGTGCGGCCGCGATGTTGACCGCGCGTGCTTCCTGAACATATTGAACAGCACGGACGAAATCGATATCGAAGGGTTTCCGCTGCGCTTCGGCGACGACAATCAAGGATCTGACCAGGTGTTCATCACCGTTATAGGCGAGGACGGCGAATATCATCCCGTAACCACTTTGAGCGACAACTAGGCAAGAGGTCGCGAATTGAGCACTCATCAGCCTGCTGAATCAGGTATTAAACGGCTTCTTGAGAGCCGCTACCGCTTATCCACTCAACTATACTTGGCAATCGGAAGCGCGGTCGCGCTGACTATTGCGGCGAGTCTGGTCGGCTGGATTTCGTTCAACAGCGTCGGCGAGGCGCAGAGCACGGTGAACGAAGACAGCCTGCCGGAGGTTGTGGCGGCGTTCGGCGTCGCGCAGAACAGCGGCACGTTGGTGAACGCCGCGCCGTTGCTCACCGTGTCAACGAGTCCGGAAGAGCTCGCCGACGTATCCGCGGATATCGAAGACGCGCGCATCTCGCTAGACCAGCACCTTGCCGTCCTGCTCGGCGCGGACATGTCACGCGAAACGACGATTATCAGCTTGCAACGCTTGCCGGATATTCCCGGCTTGACGGACATTCTGAATCTTGGCGATGTGCAAGTATCGGACGATGAAGGCGACACATCGGGACATGTCCGCTCGCAGGTGGACACGCTCACCATCGGCATTGGCGCAATCGAAAGCGGCATGACCGAGATTTTCGAGATTAACGAGCATAAAGATGCGTTGCGGGACGAACTCGCCACTCTGCGTGGTCAGATTGACGATGTGATGGTGCCGGCAGTAGACAACCAGCTCTTCTACACTATGACAGGCTACCGCAACTTGGGAGACGCACCGGCAGAGCGCGCCGAACACTTCTCGGAAGCCGAACTCGCGCGCTATCGCAGCCTAGCCGGTCTGCATACCGATGCGACTACCGCGAGCCAAATACTGGAAAGCTCGTTCTCCGTGTCGTCGTCGCCGCAGATCGAGCCTCTGCGCGAACGCTTCGAGTCTGCCGCAAGCAGTATGGACCGCAACTTGGCGGCGCTCGACGACTGGCCCTACCGCCCGCAGATATTGCCGCTGATTAATCGCCTTGTGGAGCTCGGCACCGGCAAGGACAACGGATTCGACCTGCTCGAACGGCAGCTTGTGATAAAGCAGCAGCAACAAGACCTGCTCGCACTCAACCGCGCCATCGCATCCACGTTGGTGCAAGAAGTCGATGCGCTGGTAGAATCGGCACGCACCAGCGCGGATGAGGCGACATTAACATCCACGCAGGCGATACTGACGGGCAGAACGCTGCTGCTGGCGATTAGCGCGGTTAGCATCGTTGGCGCGCTGATAGCATGGTTGTTTGTTGGGCGAATACTGCTGCGCCGCTTGTGGAGGCTGCATGACCGCATGTTGGAAATGGCGGGCGGCGATTTGGAAACTGCGGTCGAATTGGACGGTCGCGACGAAGTTGCGGACATGGCGCGCGCGCTCGAAGTGTTCCGCCGCAATTCGCTTGAGGCGCAGCGCCTGAACCTCGTAGAAGAACTCGCCGATGAACTGCTGAACAAGAACGAAGAGTTGGAAAGCGTACTTGCGGACCTAGAACGCGCGCAAGACCAGATTGTGGTGCGCGAGAAGCTGGCGGCACTGGGCGAGTTGACCGCCGGCGTCGCGCACGAAATCCGCAATCCGCTGAACTTCGTGAAGAACTTCTCAGAGGCGTCGGAAGAGCTGCTTGACGAACTCGGCGAACTGCTGACGGATGTCGCGGATGACCTAGACGAAGAGGACAAGGATTACCTAGAGGAGATAACCGGCGACCTGACCGGAAACATGGAACGCATCCGCACTCATGGCGACCGCGCAAACCGCATCGTGAACGACATGCTGATGATGGGCAGGGACACCGGCGAACAGCGGCTGACCGACATCAACTCGCTGCTGGACGAACACGCGCGGCTGGCGTACCATAGCGCGCGCGCGCTCGACTCCGAGTTCCAGCTTGGCATAGAGCGCGACTTGGACCCGAACATGGGCGAGGTGAATGTCGTGCCGCGAGCCTGGGGCCGTGTCTTCCTGAACATGGTCGGGAATGCCTGCGACGCCACGGACGAAAAGCGACGAACGATAGATGCGGAGATTGCCGCAGAGGAACGCCCTGCGGACTCCGAGCCGTACATGCCAACACTATGGATTACCACTCACAAGGGCGATGTCAACATCCAAGTCCGTATCAGAGACAACGGCAGCGGCATGCCCCCGGACATCATCGACAAGATTTTCAACCCGTTCTTCACCACCAAGCCCACTGACAAGGGAACAGGTCTCGGATTGGCAATATCCAACGACATAGTGCGCCAACAC
>VXRI01000264.1 GCA_009838595.1 Chloroflexota bacterium
CGAGCGCACGCCTCATAGGGCCCGTATCCGCAGGCCTCACCGCCGCTATAACTTCAGAAAGGGCATCAGCCATCGTTCGGCATCCTTAATCCGCTATTCTTCATATTAAACCCGTTGCATTGTCAACACCTGCGTCCGACATTGCAATATCGGCATATCGTAATGCCGTTACACGCATATAACCATTCTGCATTTCGAGTTGCTTTCCAATCGTGTCATTCCAAAGCAATGCAAAGAATCCGAAATCACAGCATTCAAGCGTTCCAAAACTTCAGATTTTTTCACTTCGCCGCGCTGCATTCGGAATGTCAGAGGCGAGCCCGGTCTAACGGGATGTACAGGATAGATAGGATATGCGCGGAGTTCGCTCTCATACCCATCCTAACCTTCCGCAATCAAAAGGACATGGACAGGCGAAACAGCGCGTCCCCTACGCCTCTGCCTCGTACTCTATTTCCAGTTTCGAGCCTTGGTTGCTGGCGGGCGTGAAGACTACGCGGCTCTCGTATGCCCCCTGCTTACGCCACAGCTTCCACATCGCGTCGCACGCCATTCGCATGTACATCTTGCGCGATGTTACCACGCTTGCGTGCAGCTCCTTCGCGGTGATGCGCCGGCTGCTGTCGCCGTTCGCGCGCGCCTCATCCAGCATGCTCTCTAGCGCGTTGTCGAAGTCCTCGTCGTAGTATTCGTACTGCTCTACCATCGACCCACCTACTTACTTACTGCCTTACAAGTGCCTTATCGCCTTCATCTCATCCTACCCATCCTGTCCACCGATGTTAATATCGCCTAAAACTCCAAGCCCGGCTGCGCCTTGATGCCCTGCTCGCGGTACGGGTGCTTTACCTCGCGCATCTCGGTTACAAGGTCGGCGAACTCCACGAGCTCGTCCGGCGCGTACCTGCCGGTGATGATGACATGGAGCATATGCGGCTTCTGCTTCAGCGTCTCAATGACATCTTCGACGGGTATCCAGCCATAATGCAGTGGATAGGTGAACTCGTCTAGGATAATGACATCGTGCTCGCCGGAGAGGATGGCTTTCTTGCAGTTCTCCCACTGCGCGCGCCCGAGTTCCTGCGTGCTTTCCATGTTCTTGGTGCGCCAAGTGAAGCCGTCGCCCATCGCGCTCATCGGGATGCCCACCTTCTCGGCGGCGCGGCTTTCGCCAAATCGCGAGCCGGTGTGTTTCAGAAACTGGAACATCTCCACTCGCATACCGCGTCCCCAGGCGCGAAACAGCACGCCCAGCGCCGCGGTCGTCTTGCCCTTGCCGTTGCCGGTGTTGACGACGACAAGCCCCTTCTTGATGCGCGGCCCCTTAACGGGCTGATGCTCGCGTTCAGCCTCTGTCGCAGACCCGTTTTCGTTCGCGGCGGCGGAGTCAGTGGTCATAATCGCCTCCGATGTTCACATGTTCAGCCTATTTCTTTGCCAGTTTATCACTCTGTCATTCGCTTGCGTACAACTTGCCCTGCATTATAACGCGCCGTCAATCACTTGTGGAAAATTCGTCTCGTGTCAGATATCGTTTCCATTCAGGAGAATTGAATAAAAAGTTCGTTCGTCCTGAACCTACCGAAGGCCGAGAACTCAGGGAGCGTGGTTCGACAATCTCACCATGAACGGCAGCAAAACACTCTTGACCACCTAGAAGAAAACACTATCCTCGCGCCATTAGGACTAGGCATAATTGCCGTTCTCTGATCATTCATAGGTGCGCACGCTGGCGCCCATCGCGCCAGCCTTCGCCTCGTATTCGCCTTCCTTAACATCTTCCAGCAGCACGATTACATTAATCTCTTTGAACATAGCCAACCACACCAAGCGAGGTCCCGCTAACAATCAGGCGCCTTCTGCGCTTGGCGGACGGCGGCGTGGATGGCATTGGCCCGCAGTTCGTTTAGCGGGATGTACTCGCCGCCAAGCGCGTCTGCGATGCTCTCTACTAGCCCGAATCGGTTGCTGCGCGGCGCCGGGTCTAACACTATCGCACTCACCTTGTCCTGACGCAATTCCTCGCACATCCGCAGCGCATCGTCGAACGGGTCGCCGCTGGATTCGCCGCCGGGCATGCCCACATTCGCGCGGCAGTCGGAGACGATTACTAGCAAGGGAGGCGTGTCCGGGCTGCGCTGTTTTTGCTGCTTGATGAGCCGCTGAGCGTCCGCGAGCGCCTTTGCCATCGGTGTTCTGCCGCCCGTGGGCAAGTTGCCGAGCCGCTGCTGCGCCAACTTTGGGCTGCCCGTCGGCGGCAAAACGACCTCTGCCTGCGTGCCGCGAAACGCTATCATCGCCACGCGGTCGCGCCGTTGGTATGCGTCCATCAGCAGCGATATAACCGCGCCTTTCGTGGCGACCATTCGCTGCTGCGCGCCCATTGAGCCGCTGGAATCCACGAGGAACACGACAAGGTTGCCAACCCGCGACTCGCGTACCTTCTGGCGCAAGTCCCAAGCCTCCACCTTGAGTGCGAGATTACCGTCCGTTGCAGTGTGACACGCGCCGCGCCGCAGTTGATACGGCGATGCCGCGCGCAACGTCGCGTCCACTGCAATATCGGTTACCTTGCTATCAGGCAGCGCCGCGCCGACATATCGCCCACGCCGGTCGCTCACGCGGCTCACCATACGCTTGCCGTGACTCGCTCGCGCCTGGCTGTCCGGCGCATCCAAATTCAGCGGTTT
>VXRI01000396.1 GCA_009838595.1 Chloroflexota bacterium
GCATCCTCGTGGCTTTTTCAACTATGTCTTAAACTAGCACCAATGGTTATTAGACTGTGAGCCGCCGCAGCGTTGGGCGCATTATGCCTAGCCAGAATACCAGCGCCAGCATCGCCAGCGCGCCGCCGCCCAGTGACATTGGCCATCCCCAGTACTCGCCGACCGTGCCTAGGGGCCAAGCTCCGATGTAGTGCACCGCCGCGCCGATAAGCCACAGGCTCATCATACGACCGCGCAGCTCGGGCGGCGTTGACAACTGCAATATCGTAGTGCCCATCGATATGAAGCCCGTGAAGCCGATGCCGGTCAGGAACAGCAGCGCAAGCGATATGGGGTAGATTGATGACAACGCGAAGAAGAACAGCGACACGCCGAACAGGATTATCATGCCGAGCAGCAGCCAGTTCTTGTGCTTGGCGTTGCCCAGAGACGCGAGGTATATGTTGCCCGCAAGCGACCCGAGTCCCGCAACCGTGAGCAAGAATCCCGCGCCGTCTGCGTTCAGGCGCAGCACTTCCTTGCCGAACGCGGGCAGCACCTGCACATACGCTGCGCCGAAGAAGCCGAACGCGAAGCTCATGCCGACCAGAGTGAACGCCACCGGCGTCATCCACACGAACTTGATACCGTCCCAGAAGTCGTGCAGGATGTTCGCGTCTTCGTTCTGGTTGCGCGATTCCACGCCGGTCATCATAAGCAGGCACAGACTGCCCAAGCCGTAGCAGATGGCGTTGAAGTAGAGCGCGTGTCCCATGCCGACATACTGGATAATCCAGCCTGCGAGCGACGGGCCCATAATGCGCCCCGTGTTGAATACCGCCATGTTTAGCGATGTAGCGTTAAGGATGTCGTCTTTGCCCACGAGGTCTGGCACTATCGCCATTCGCGCGGGCATGTTCAGCCCTTGTATTGTGCCGAGCACGAACGAAATGCCGTATATGTGCCAGATGGATATGAGCTGGTACAGCGTTAGAGTCGCCGCGCCGAATATCAACGCTGCGACGATGGTCTGGCTGTAGAACAGCAGCCAACGCCTGTCCACGCGGTCCGCGAAGATGCCGCCGAACATCAGCATCGCAAGATTGGGCGCGCCGTAGATGGCGATGACGATGCCCAATTGCGTAGGCGAGCGAGTGAGCTCAAGCACCAGCCAGCCGAGTATCAGGAACTGCATGCCGAGCGCCGCCGCCTGCCCCATGCCGGCGAACCAGTACAGCCGGAAGTTGCGGTGTCGCAGCGCGCCGAGCGCCTGTGTCGATGAAAGTGTCGCCGCCAATTGCAGTGCCAATTGCCCATCCCGCGCCAAGCGCTGCCCGTAGATTCCAACCCATTTCAGCACGATTCTACCTGTTTGAGCGCTGTTTGTCATAGTGGACGAGGGCGGGATCAGGGTATTTCGGCTGTCACCCTGAACGGAGTGAAGGGTCTAAAATCTAGGCAAAGAAACAAGATTTGCCACAGTCAGCGCTTTAAGATTTCTCGCTGCGCTCGAAATGACATGGATAACCGAAAGACCCACATTGCCCTCACGATTGCCTTGCTAAACAGGCAGGGCGGTGTTAATCTCACTGCATTACTCTTTGAGGAGACCGTGTTGCTTCAGGTATTTGGGCAGAAGCGCTTATTCTACGGCTACTTTATCGTCGCGGGCAGCATGTTCGCCTTGTTCGTGAGCATGGGCGCGCGCAACGGCTTGGGCGTATTCATCAACCCGATGGAGACGGACGGCATCTGGCAGAACCGCACCGCCATCGCCGCCGTCATCGGCTTGGGCACGCTGGTCAATGCGCTGACGCAGCCGTTCTTCGGCAACCTGTACGACCGATATGGCGGGCGCGCCGTAATATCCGGCAGCCTTTTGCTGTTGGGCGTCTCAACGATAACTCTTGCCTTCACACAGAGTATCGGCCCAGAGTTCACCGTGAATGTGAGCATATTGGGCGGCTTGCTGGGACAGTTCGAGCTGAACAATTCCCTTGTGTACATGTTCTTCATTTACAGCGTGCTAATGTCTATGGCCTCCAGCGGCGTTTCGCTGGTAACCGTTCACGCGATGCTGTCCAAGTGGTACTTGCGAAACCGCGCCAAGGCGTTGAGCATCGCCACCGCCGGCACTTCGGCGGGAGGACTGCTGCTTACGCCGTTCTCCGCATCGCTGATACTGTGGGCGAACTGGCGTTTCGCGTGGGTTGCACTGGGTATATTTGTGTTGCTGCTTGCGCTGCCGCTCGCGTACATCATTCTGCGGGACAGTCCCGACGAGGTCGGCGAGAATCCGGACGGGGACGCCGACGAAGTCACCGGCGACACGCAGGTTGCGCGTCCTACGGCAGTCGTGGATAGAAAAACCCCATTGCAGACGGAAGTCTGGAAGGACTCGCTCAAATCGTCGCCATTCTGGCAGCTGTCGAGCGCGTATTTCGTCTGCGGCATAACGACGATCATAATATCCGCGCACTTCGTGCCGTTTGCCATCGACTTGGGCATATCATCGGGCATTGCTGCGATGGCATTCGGGTTGTCGCAAGGGCTGAATGTCGTGGGTGTAATCGTGGCGGGCATGCTCGCGGACAAGTACAGCCGCAAGAATGTGCTTGGCACGATATACTTCGTGCGCTTCCTCGCGTATGTGATGCTGGTGTTGCCTGGATTTGCGCGGATGTTCTGGGATAATC
>VXRI01000125.1 GCA_009838595.1 Chloroflexota bacterium
ACAATTATCGTAATACAATTTATGAGTGCAACACCATCTAACAAATGGCAGGTGAATTTGTTACTATTCTGCTTCGGTGGGCCGACAACTGGCTGGGCGCAAGCCGCGACTTGGACTTGTTCATCGCTCCGCTCGACGCACGAGGAAATCTTGTGCTCACAAACGCCTTCACCAGCGAGTTTGATCAGTTAGGCAGAAGTGGGGATATTCCGTGGGAGATTATCAGCGTACCTGTGATAAGTGATCTGACAGCGTGCGTAGCCGTTAGACAACATCGTGGCGCGGCGCCCGCATGGATGCATCTGGCTTCTTTCAGAAACCAGTCATTAGAATTCCATACTCTTGCAGGAGGAATTGCAAATCCATCTGAGAGCGCCAACCCAGGACTTCTTGCCGTGGGCGCGGCGCCTTGGAGCAATACCAGCTCTATCGAACCTTTCAGCGATCAGGGCCCCACGCCCGACGGCAGAATCAAGCCGGACATCGTAGGCGCGGACAGAGGCCAGACGGTATCCTATCGTTCAGTGCAGAACCCCAACGGATACTTCTTCGGGACAAGCCAGGCATCCCCGCATGTCGCCGGGCTTGCCGCGCTGGTCAAGCAGCGCTTCCCGAGTTACAGTCCCCAACAGGTAGCCAATTACCTGAAGAGCAACGCAGAGGCGCGTGGCGCAGTTCCTAACAACACTTGGGGCTATGGTTTCGCCAAGCTGCCGGCGTCTGACACAGTGGCGCCGACGCCCGTGCCGACTGCCACGCCCGTAACTGCGCCTACCGTTCCCGTCGAAGTTCTGAATAGGATAAGCGCGCTGGAAACTCTTGTGGCGACCCTGCAAGGGCTTATCTCCACGCTTGAGGGCAGTATATCCGCGCTGAACAGCAATGTGTCGGCATTGACGAGCAGGGTAGCCGCGCTGGAAACGGGCGCTTCGATACCTACGCCTGTGCCAACACCCACAATCGTGCCGGGCGAGACGCCTGTGCCAACCCCTTCGCCTGTGCCGGGCGAGACACCTGTGCCCACGCCTACGCAAACCCCCGTCCCAGACGCATGTCTGACAAGTATCCCGTCTGACGGCGCTACGAACGGAAGCTGGAACAGCGCATGCACAACCGACAGGGATATCGCCACCGCCAACGCTTTGAGCGGAACTCGCAACGCGGGCTATTACACATTCGCGTTAAGCCAGCAGTCAGAAGTAACGATAACGCTTGAATCCTCTAAAGACACATATCTGTTCTTGCTGTCCGGGCACGGCAGGAACGGGGAAAAAGTGGCAGAGAACGACGACATCGATACTCCCAGGCGGAACTACAACTCGCGCATAGTGGAGACGTTGGCTGCGGGCGAGTACACGATATTGGCGACGACCTACGACCTCGCCTCACAACCAGGAGGCGTGGGCGACTTCACGCTGACGGTGGACGGCATACAATAACCAAGTGAACGACATCCGTTGGTATTCTCAGTAAGTGTTGGCATGGCGTATTCGACAGGTCTGTGAACCGCGTGGGTTCCCGCCCCGTATCAAGTACGGGGTGGCGTTCCTGCGCGGGGATGACGAAGCGAATGCCAGCGCGCGCTGAGAATACCTATCCGTTTGCGCCCTGCCAGCCTACGGGTTATAATCCGCGCAAGTGCACAATAATACCTGAAAGGGAGGGTTCGCTATGGCACGAGAGCGAGGCGATGTAATCATCGGAGACGGCAATATCAAGTTTGGGCTGGAATACCGCGATCTGCTTAATGATCAGGGCGTGTGCCTCCACGCGCTCGGCGATGTGGACGGCGAGGAAGTCGAGCTGCTGCGCTTTGACTGCTTCGACCATGAGCCGCACTACCATTACGGTCCGGAGAAGCGCAACACGCGCCTGATGCTGGACAAGACAACTGAAGGCGACCCGCTCGACTGGACGCTGAATCAGCTCAACACGCATCTGTCTGAGATGGTGCGTCGCGCAGGCTACGACGAGCTTGCTGACAGCATCGACATGGACAGTTTGCAAGACGCGCTCGCCGAGACCGAAGCGACCGCTAGGAAGATGGCGGTTGACGGCAGGCGGACGGTGATGCACGACCGCGGCGATGTCATAATAGAGGCCGGTCCCGTGCGCTTTGGCATTGAGTTCCGAGAACTTGCCAATGACCGTGGCGTGGCGATACATGTACTGGGCGACCTCGGCAGCGAAGAGTACGAGCTGCTCACATTCGACTGCTTTGAGCGCGCGCCTCACTATCACTATGGGCCGCGCGCGAAGAACCAGCGCCTGTACCTCGACATGACAGCTACTCCGGACTCGTTGGAGTGGACGCTGAACCTGTTCAAGGGCGGCAAGCTGGCGTCGATGCTGGAGCGCGCCGGATATAGCGACCACGCTGCGCGGCTGAACCCCGCGGTGCTCGCGGATAGCGTCGTAGAGGTCGAAAAGGTGGCTGTGGAAATGCAGGCGGCGAACGCCAAGTAGATCCGCAGAGCAGCTTAGACCAGCCGCAACACAAACTCACACAGCCTCGCGACTGCATTTGTCGCGGGGCTGTGTTCGTAAGTGATGCTGAAAATCAATTGTTTAATATCGGCAAACCTGCTACGGTATTCAAGTGTTCTTCTTCGCTTTTTGCGCCTGCTGCGAACATTTTAGGGCGAATCTGCTGCGAGGAAACCCCATTTTACAG
>VXRI01000307.1 GCA_009838595.1 Chloroflexota bacterium
GCCGATAACTGCCGCAGTCGCGGATTCGTCGCCGCCCAGAAGCGCGAGTTCTTCTGCAGAGGACTGGTACATCAGGTTGAACGAGCCGATGAAGCCGCCCACAATGTCCACATACATCAGGTTGTATCCGATAACGAAGTAGGCGAGACCGGCGATGGAGTATATGCCGATGTTCTTCAGGCAGATGGTCGATGCGTTCTTCGTGCGCACCGAACCGGATTCCAGCATCGTAAAGCCGGCGCACATCCACATTACCAACGCGCCCCAGATGAGGAACGAGAAGGTGTTGAAGATGAACATCGTCTCCTCGTCCACGCCCGCCGCGTGCGCCATGTTCGGTCTCACGAATATGCAGACGACGGACACCAGCAGCAGCGCCGCAAGTGTCGCGTACTTGTGCCGCGAGTAAAAGGCTACGAATGTTTTCATGCGTGTGTCCTTTCTGCGTGCGTATTTCGTCTAACGGGATGGACAATATAGGAAGTAGTGCGCATAACGGCGTTGAATCTCTGTCTTGCTAATCCTCCTATACCCACATGTCCTTGCCGCCGCCGCCTTGGCTCGAATTCACTACGAGGCTGCCGCGCTTGAGCGCCACGCGGCAGAAAGCGCCCGGCACTATGCGCGTTTGGCGTCCGTGCAGTACGAATGGGCGTAAGTCCACATGTCGCGGTTCGAAGCCGCCTTCGATGAAGCATGGCGCCTGCGACAGGTCCAACGTAGGCTGCGATATGAAGTCTGCCGGGTCTGCCAAAATCTGCTCGGCGTATTCGTCGCGCTCTGCCTGTGTGGCGTGCGCGCCTATCAGCATGCCATAGCCGCCCGATTCGCCCACGCGCTTGACCACAAGCTTGTCTAGGTTGTCCAGCGTGTATTCCAAGTCCTGCGGCCTGCGGCACAGGTATGTCTCTACGCTTGCGAGTATCGGCTCTTCGCCCAAGTAGTAGCGGATCATGTCCGGCACAAAAGCGTACACGCTCTTATCGTCCGCTACGCCGGTGCCGGGCGCGTTCACCATCGTTACATTGCCGCGCTTGTAGGCGTCTATCAGCCCTGGCACGCCCAGCAGCGAATCCTCCCTAAATACCAGCGGGTCGATAAAGTCGTCGTCCACGCGGCGGTAAATGATGTCCACGCGGCGCAGTCCCTTCGTCGTGCGCATATAGACGACGCCGTTGTCCACCTGCAAATCTCTGCCTTCGACCAGCTCCGCGCCGATTTCCTGCGCGAGGAACATGTGCTCGTAGAACGCGGAGTTGTAGATGCCGGGCGTCAGCAGCGCGATGGTAGGGTCCGTTCTGCCTTCGGGCGCAAGCTCGGATAGCGTCTCGTGCAACACGCTGCCGTAGTGTTCCACCTCGCGCACCCTCGATTGGCGATATAGAAGGCGGAAACTTGTTTTGACTGCCTTGCGGTTCGCAATCATGTAGGACACGCCGGACGGCACGCGCAGGTTATCTTCGAGCACCATAAAGCCGTCATTGGTGCGCACGATGTCCGTGCCGCATATAGAAACCCAAGCGCCGTGCGGTGCGGAAAAGCCGCGCATCTCGGTGCGGTACTGCGGACAACTTTCCACCATGTCCGACGGTATCACGCCGTCCGCGATGATTCTCGGCGTTGTGCCGTTGCCGCCGGATTCGTCGTCTGCGCCGACCGGCGATGCGTTGCCGTACACATCCTGCAGGAACAGGTTAAGCGCCGTAATGCGCTGTGTCAGTCCGCTCTCGATGTGCAGCCATTCGGACGCGGACAGCACTCGCGGCACGCAATCGACGGGTATGATGCGTTCTTCAGCCTCTTCGTCACCGTAAACGGTAAATGTAATGCCTTCGTTCGAGAACGACCGCGTTACGCGCTCCTGAATGGTTGACAGCTCTTCCAGCGATATACCAAGCAGTTCCTGATGCAGCAGCGAACTATGTCTGCGTGGACTGCCGTCATCAAAAAACATCTCATCATATATCGCCGGATTCAGTCGATAAGCGTCAAAATCCATATCTTGCTACTTCTACCGTTTTCCCTTTGTGATTGTGTAGCCGTGGGTGCGCTATACGATACTGTCAACCTAACTCGATAATTGTCATTCCGAGCCATCAAACCGCCGCAGCTCAGCATTCCAAAATTGCAGACCCATTTCAAGGGGGAAAGGGATTTATGGAAGGCATCCATCATCAAATCGAAAAGGAGCAGCATACAATTTTCAAAACCAAGCCGCACCATATATTTATCGCGCATAATATCATGCTATTATAGTGTGCGCAAAAGTGAAATAAGATGGCATATAGTAAGCGCAGCATTCGCCCTGCTGCCCCTTCCTCATTGAGCAGGGGAAACGGTTAGAATGGATGTGAACAACATGATGCCCAGCTTACAGAGAGGAGAAGTTTCATGCTGAGATTCGCAGAGGAAGTCATTCTACTGTTGCTTAATGATGGCGACGGCCGTTTCGCCCGCGTTCCCAAGTGGTCGTTGGACTATGCGCTCGCAGGTGGTGTGCTGATGGACCTCGCCTTGGAGAACCGCATAGACACCGATTTGGAGAACATGTTGCTGATAGACAGCACCCCGACGGGCGACGGCCTGCTCGACCCGACTCTCGAGGAGATTGCCGCCGGCACCAATCGCACCACCAGCTACTGGCTGGAGCAGACTGAGGACAAGGCGGACG
>VXRI01000005.1 GCA_009838595.1 Chloroflexota bacterium
GTGCAGGCAATAGCGGAAACCAAGAAAATAGACTGCTGGATACTCTTTCCACTCAGCGCCATAGCGCGGCAGATGCCGAAAGACGAAGAGCCAAGTGAGTCATGGGCGCTGAATCTTGACAGGGTTTTCGGTGACAGAAGTTACTGGCATGACCTGTATCAGACTTCACCACAGTTATCTATGTTTGATGACGAACCTTCGTTGGAACGATCAGAAGGGAGCGGTCAGATAGCAGATAACTATTGTAGGCGACTTGAAGAAGTTTTCGCAAAGGTTGCGCCTACTCGCCGCAAATTCACGAATTCGCGCAATTCTCCGATGTTTGAGTTATTCTTTGCCGCCAGCAACCCGGCAGGAGCGAGTGTCGCCATTCGCATAGCGGACCACATCTTAAAAAATTGGTAGATTAGCAAACCCGACAGTTGCATACGAAGCGGCGCATCCGCTTGACACCACGCCGCTCCGCAATGGAACATACAGCCACAACCCCACCTTGACTCACAGGCAGGTTTCCATTGCAGGCGGTTATTCTTTGCCCTACTTGCAGGCGTCTGAACTCGCCGGATAGCGAGTTTTGCGATAGATGCTGGCGTCGCCTGTCGAGCAGCAGCGCCGTCAGCCGCGATGAGGCGGAGGCGTCCGTTCGGCAATGGATGCGCCGCCGGCGGATGCTACAATGGGCGCGCCGGAGTGTTGCCGCTGCGCTGTTTGTCGCCCTGTGTGCCGGCATCGCGAACTACTATGGCGCATTCGAGCGTCCTCTGCCTCCGCCGTTATCCGACATCAGCGCAGTGTCTGGCGCGGACGACTGGCCGATGTTCCTGCGCGACCCGATTCATTCTGCCTCAGCCGTTGAGCCGGATACGCCGCAAGGCACGCTGAAATGGCGGTTCGACAGCGACCTGCCGATGTTCTCCTCGCCCGCTGTTGTGGATGGCCGCCTGTATCTCGGCTCCGGTGACGGCCGCGTGGTTGCGCTGAACGCGGATACGGGGTCGTTGATATGGGAGCATCCCGTTACAGGGCCTGTCGATTCCTCGCCGGCGGTGGCGGGCGACAGCGTGTTCATCGGGCTGCGCGACGGCCGCGTGCTATCGCTGCACAAGGACACCGGCGCGCGGCAGTGGGAGTTTCCCACGGGCGGCATATTCGCCACCTCGCCGGTAGTGCTAGAGGGCATCCTGTACATCGGCAGCGGCGACGGCAAACTGTACACGCTGGACGCGCAGACGGGGCAAGTGCGCTGGTCGTATCAGACGAACGGGCATATCGCATCCGACCCGGCGATAAACGACGACATCGTGGCGGTGCTGTCGCAGGATAGTTACCTGCACATCGTGGACAAGCACACTGGCAGAAAGCGGCTAGACTACCACACCAAGTTCGCGCGCGGCTCGCCTGCGCTGAGCGGCGATTGGGTGTACACGGCAGACCAAATCGGGCTTGTTACGGCTATCGATTGGCACGAGCGCGAGGTGCCGTTCGAGAAGAATGTGCGCTGGTTCCGGACGCAGCTCTGGGCGTGGGGCGCGCTGCGCGAGCTTCCTCCGCTGAAAGGCTTGGCGTGGGCGGCGTTCGTGCCGGGCAGCATGGTAGCTTCGCCAATCATTACGGAGGATAAGCTGTATGTTGCCTCGGCGGAGGGGCAGTTGTATGCGCTCGACAAAGATACGGGCGATGTGCTGTGGACTTTTGACGCGGACGGTTACTTCCTGTCCGCGATGACGCTGGTAGGCGAAGGGCTGTTCATCGGCGACAGGTTCGGCACGCTGTACGCCATAAGCGCCGACACCGGCGAAGAACTATGGCGCTACAAAACCGGCGCGCCCATTGGCTCAACGCCCGTAGCCGGGAATGGGATGCTGTATTTCACATCCGAAGACGGAACGCTGTACGCGCTAGAATAATGAATCTACCTGCATCGATGGACAGGATGGAATGTATGAGCGCTATGAAAGCATAGGCTCGATGGCGGAAACAGACTCATCGTTCAGCAATTCGACGCCATCAATCCGCGCGAACCTACGGTCAAATGTATAGACGCGTTCGCAACCTGCCCGTTGGGACGCCAACAAGATTGCCAAGTCAGAGAAGTCGGCACCGCCCTGCTCGTACACGAATGTGGCGCGGGCGACGGAATCGTCCTCCTCTATTATCAGGCTTTCCGCTCCTACTAATGTCGTCAAAACTTCGGCTGTCTGTGCGCGCGAAAATCCATAAGAACGCTCCAATACCCACACGGTTTCGATGACCACTTCACGGCTCACGAAGCCTGGATAATTGGGAGTTAAGCGGTCGAGCAACCGCGCCGCAGTTTTAGCCTGTTCAGGAATATCCTGAGTGATATATCGGACGAGCACATTGGTATCGATGGCAATCATTTCCCGCAGGCGCCGTCGGCAATCGCCTGTTCCATTTCGTCTAGGCTTACGGGAGGGCCATCGTAGGATAGCATGCCCTTCAATCGGCTTGTCGGGACTATCTTTATGATATGAACCTGACCGCCGTGGATT
Source organism: Chloroflexota bacterium (assembly GCA_009838595.1). GTDB lineage: Bacteria > Chloroflexota > Dehalococcoidia > Lucifugimonadales > JADFKI01 > Bin90. The sequence goes on from VXRI01000005.1 coordinate 2,514, forward strand.
ATGTACCGCACGCGGTCTCCGGGCTTGATGGCGAGCGCGTTTCGCACCGGCGCGGGCAACTTTGTCTGTCCGTCTGACGCGACGGTCGATTCCAGCATCGTCGATTTCCTACTGGAACTCATCATAATATCTCGCGCCTACACCATCGCCT
>VXRI01000244.1:0-8155 GCA_009838595.1 Chloroflexota bacterium
GGCTGACGAATTATCCAATCGATGTGGCGCTGGGCGACGAAGACCGCCTGTATGTTCTATGCCGCGCTGATAACGCTTCGCTGGTGCGACGCTATAACTACGCGGACGAAGACCTTGGGCAGTTCGGCTCGGTAGGCAAGGATGACGGGCAATTCATGTGGCCCGTATCCATCATCACCGACTCGGACGAGAACATATACATCTCGGACGAATACCTGAACCGCATCACCGTGTTCGACAAGGACGGTCAGTTCGTCAAGCACTGGGGCGAATCCGGCAGCGAGCCGGGTCAACTCGACCACGCATGCGGCATCGCGTTCGACTCTGAAGAGAACGTGTATGTCTCCGATTCGATGAACCACCGCGTTCAGAAGTTCTCGAAGGACGGCGAGTTCATCACCGCGTTTGGCGAGTTCGGCGGCGGCAAAGGGCAGCTGAACATGCCCTGGGGCATCGACGTTGACGATGAAGGCGCGGTGTATGTGGCGGACTGGCGCAACGACCGCGTGCAGGTGTTCTCCACGGACGGCGAGTTCATCACGAAGTTCGGCGGCTCCGGCTGCGGCGACGGCGAGTTCAACCGCCCGACCGATGTTGCTGTGGACGACGACGGCGACATATATGTGGCGGACTGGGGCAACGACCGCGTGCAGATGTTCAATTCCGAAACGCGCTATGTGCAGAAGTTCCTCGGCGACGCGACGCTCTCGCAAGTCGCGCGCGACTATATGCTGACGAACGCGATGCCCAACCGCCTGCGAGACATGTCCAACATAGAACAGCAAAAATACTTGCGCCGGCCAAAGTCCGTAACCGTGTCCGGCGACGGACGGCTGTACATCTCTGACAACTTGTCCTACCGCGTGCAAGTGTACCGGAAAGAAGTCATCCACCTAACGCCGGAGCAGTACGGCCCGCCGATGCGGTCGCCTACGCTGAATCAAGAATAACGGCGCATTTTGCCCCCATCCTGCCACTTCAAGGTGATTTGGGGCATAATGCTTGACATTTTGGGATGTGATACCTAATATCTACGGCAAATTATCACAATCGTCTCAAAAGGCGGTGTGATTGGTCGTGCATGCGCGCGGCCGATATATTTATTGACGGCGGCAACAGCGCTGCCAAGTCTAAACGAGAGAGGGGTCAGAGATGAAACGGTCAGTGTTGCTCTTGGCGGCAATGTTCGTATTGGGAGCAATCCTCGCGGCTTGTAGCTCGCAGCCCGCTGCGGAACCGCAGGTTGTGGAGAGGATTGTCGAAGTCGAAAAGGTCGTAGAAGTCGAAAAAGAGGTTGAAGTCCCGGTCGAAGTGGAGGTGGTGAAGGAAGTCGAGAAGGTCGTCACCGAAGAGGTGGAGGTCATCAAAGAGGTCGAAGTCGAAGTCGAAAAAGAGGTCGTAAAGGTCGAGCGCATCGAAGTGCCTGTTGAAAAGGTCGTCGAAGTGCAGAAGATCGTTGAGAAGGAAGTCGAAGTAGTTCGGTCGAACCTCGGCGAAGCCCCTGACCTCGCGGCGGCAGTGTCTGCTGGCACGCTTCCTCCGGTCTGGGAGCGCATTCCCTCGCAGCCGATGATTATCCCCACGCTGCAGGACGGCATTGGGCAGTACGGCGGCGTCGTGCGGCGCTTCTACCTCGGACCCGCTGACGGCTGCAACTTCTTCCGACTGTCCCGCGCATCCCTCGCCCGCTTCTCGCAGGACGGCTTGTCGTTCATCCCGTCAATCGCCAGAGGTTGGGAGGTCTCCGACGATGGCACAGAGTGGACTTTCTTCCTGCGTGAGGGCATGAAGTGGTCTGACGGCGACGACTTCAATGCGGATGACTTCGTGTACCAGTACGAAGATGTCATCATGAATGCAGACCTGACTCCGGTCTCCCCCCCCTTCCTCAGGATTGGCGACGAGATAGGCGTAATCTCCAAGGTTGACGACACCACCGTCAAGTTCACCTTCCCTGTGCCGAATTTCCTGTTCTTGGAGATAGTGGCGCAGGCTGATGAGGCTTGCTACGGTTCGTCCAGAAATGTGCCGTGGGCGCCTTCTCACTATATGATGCAATTCCACGCAGACCACAACCCGGACGCGCAGGCGAACGCCGAAGCAGCCGAGTTCGAGAGCTGGACGCAGTATTATGACTCCCAGACGCAGTACAACTTGAACCCGGAGAAGCCCACTTTGGCGCCTTGGAAGTTCACGAACCCTCTGGGCGACCAAGTGGTTATGTCTGAGCGCAACCCGTACTTCTGGGCGGTTGACCCTGCGGGCAACCAGTTGCCCTATCTTGACGGCATCCAGTTGACCCTTTCTGAGGGCGGCACGGAAGTCGGCACGCTGATGGCAGTGCAGGGCGACATCGACATGCAGGGGCGGCACATCCAGCTCGACCAGTTCACCACGCTGAAGCAGGGTGAAGAGCAGGGCGGCTATACAGTGCGAACTTGGCCCACATTCGCCGGCTCCGATGTGGCGTTCTTCTTCAACATGAGTATGCCCGGCGAGACGGGCAACGCCATCAGGACGAAGGAGTTCCGCCAGGCGCTGTCGCTCGCCATAGATCGCAAGGCTATCCAGGAGATCCAATTCCTCGGACTTGGGACGATTCGGCAGGGCGTGCCCGGTCCTGCGCACCCGCATTATCCGGGCGATGACATCGCGCAGCTTCGCACCGAGTACGACCCGGACGCGGCAAATGCATTGCTTGACAGTGTGTTCCCTGACAAGGACGGCGAGGGCTTCCGCCTCAGCAACGGCGAGCGCATCGTGATGAGCGTCACGGTTACGGACGCATTCGGCACTTGGCCAGACGCCGCGCAGGTTGTCGGTCGCGCTTGGGAAGCCGTAGGCGTCAAGGCTGATGTGAATGTAACTACGCGCAGTCAGCACTTCACGCGCTGGCAGACCAACGAATGGGCGGTTATGGTGTGGAACGAGGACACCGCGGGCTTCACCTTCAGCTCAATTGACAAGCGCGCTCCTAGGGAGGGCGCGGCAGGCACCTTCCACGGGCCGGGCTGCGCGCTGTGGCTGCAAAATCCGGACGGACCTAACAGCTACCCTTGCGCGCAGGAATCGATAGACCTGCTGGAGATGCACAAGCTCGGTCCCGGGCTGCCGCCGGCAGAGCGCAACGCGCTGGGCAAGGAAATCTACAAGACCATCGTTGAGAACCAGTACAACATCGGCATCGTGGGCTTGTCCCCGATGGTGCAGGGCGTCATCGTAACGAACAACGACCTGCGTAACGTGCCCGACGCCGCTGGCAACGACTGGCCTCTGCGAACGCCCAACACGGGCTTCCCGGAGCAGTGGTTCTACGCTCGGTAATCAATAACCGAAACTAAAGAGGATAGACAGGATGGATTAGGCTTCTCATCCTGTCTATCCTGTTAATCCATGTTAAAGCCTCAACTGGCACACTCTCATGATACAGTTCATAGTCCGCCGGTTTCTCATATTCATACCGATGCTGTTTCTGATGTCGGTAGTGGCGTTCGCCATCATTCAGGCGCCGCCGGGCGACTTCCTGACCGACTACATCGCGCAGCTTCAGGCTACGGGCGAACTCGCCGACGAGAGCGAGGTCGAGGCGTTGCGCGCGCAGTACGGGCTGAACCAGCCCATATATGTGCAGTACCTCAAGTGGGTCTATGGCATTGTCCAGTGGGACTTGGGGCTGTCTATCGAGTGGAGGCGTCCCGTCAAGGAACTTGTCAACGAGAGATTGGCGATGACCGTCTTGCTCGGAGTCGCCACTATCCTGTTCACATGGACGCTTGCCATTCCCATCGGTATCTTGTCCGCCGTGAAGAAGTACACGGTGATAGACTACTTCTTCACATTCTTGTCGTACTTTGGAGTGGGAACGCCGAACTTCATGATTGCGCTTGTCGCCATGTGGTTCGCGTTCAGCTGGTTCGGCGTCAAGGCGACAGGGCTGTTCTCGGACGAGTACATCACTGCGCCTTGGAGCGTGGGCAAGGCCATAGACTTGATCAAGCACTTGTGGCTGCCGATGCTTATTCTTGGCACGGACGGCACGGCGCGCTTCACTCGCATCGTGCGCGCAAACCTGCTGGACGAGATGAACAAGCCTTATGTGGAGACGGCGCGCGCGAAGGGCTTGCCGGAATGGAAGGTAGTTCTGAAGTACCCGGTGCGTATAGCGCTGAACCCGTTCGTCAGCACGGCGGGGCTTGAGCTGCCGCGCCTGATTTCCGGCCAACTTATCGTGGCGACCGTTATGAGCCTGCCCACGATTGGCCCCCTGCTGCTGCGCGCCCTGCTGTCGCAGGACATGTACATGGCAGGTTCTATCGTGCTAATACTGACGACGCTGACGCTTATCGGCGTACTTATATCGGACATCGTTCTGGCAGCGATGGACCCGCGCATTCGTATTGGAGCCTAGATTCCTGCTTTCGCAGGAATGACGGGAAAAAGAGATGGCTGCACAGACGGAATCGCTCCCAATTCAGAGACCTTCTGAAGACGAGCAGGTATTCATTGCATCGCAGTGGAAGCTGATATGGTGGAGGTTCATCCGACACCGAGTCGCTATGGCGTCCACGGTCGTGGTGTTGCTCTTCTACTTCGTGGCATTGTTCCCGGAGTTCTTGGCGATACACGATCCGCGCCAAGAGTTCGCAACGCGCACATTCATCCCGCCGCAAGGCATTCACTTCTTCGACGGCTTTACTCCGCAGATGCCCTATGTCTATGGGCTGAAGGGCGAGCGCAACCCCGAAACGCTCGGCATGGAGTGGGTGACCGACGAAGAAACAAGGCACACCATCAACTACTTCGTGCGCGGCCACGAGTATAAGTTGTTCGGTTTCATAGAAACGAACTGGCACTTTATGGGGCTGAATGTGGATACCAGCACGGAGCCGCAGCCGTTCTATCCGCTCGGCACGGACAGGATGGGGCGCGACATGTTCTCGCGGATGATGTACGGCACGCGCGTGTCCATGTCCATCGGCCTGGTGGGTGTGGCGCTGAACATATTCCTCGGCTCAATGCTTGGCGGCTTGTCCGGGCTGCGCGGCGGATTAACTGATGCCATAATACAGCGCATCATCGAATTCGTGCGCGCGATACCTACGATACCGCTTTGGCTTGCGCTATCGGCTGCCGTGCCGCGCGACTGGTCAATCATACGGGTCTATTTTGCCATTACGATAATCATCTCGCTCATCGAGTGGACGCGGCTTGCGCGCGAGGTGCGCGGTCGCTTCCTGGCGATGCGCGAAGAGGACTTCGTGCTGGCGGCGCGGCTGTATGGCACGAACGAGATACGCATCGTCTTCCGGCACATGCTGCCGTCGTTCCTGAGCCACATTATCGCGGCAACGACGCTGGCGATACCGGGCATCATCATAGCGGAGACATCGCTGAGTTTCTTGGGACTGGGGCTGCGCGAGCCGGCGATAAGCTGGGGCGTGCTGCTTCAGGAAGCGCAGACATTGCAGGCGGTCGCCGAGGCATCTTGGCTGCTGCTGCCGGGTGTCTTCGTGCTGATAGCCGTTATGGCGCTAAACTTCATGGGCGACGGCTTACGCGACGCCGCCGACCCATACGCAATACGAGAAGGGTAATTTTACCGAACATCGTTTCACCGATATAGACAGGGTTGCCGATTGAATTGCCGGCTATTCCGCGACTGCAATCTAACGCGGCATTGTCTATCTATATTTCGGGCCTATTTCGGATGATCGGTGTTCTTGACTGGGCGATATTTGATGGACGACACTCTGCTGGATATACGAAACCTGAAGACTTACTTCTACCTCGATGAGGGCGAGGTAAGGGCGGTTGACGATGTAACCGTGCGCATCGATCGGGGCAAAGTGCTGGGCGTGGTCGGCGAGAGCGGCTGCGGCAAGAGCGTGCTCGCGCGGTCTATTATGCGTATCGTGCGTCCGCCGGGCAGAACCGTTGACGGCGAGATTATCTACCATCGTCCCACACAAAACGGCGACGGAGGCTACGAAGAGATCGACCTGCAGCAGCTTCCCCAAGACGGCGATGTCATGCGGCGTATTCGTGGCGCGGACATCACGATGGTCTTCCAAGAGCCTATGGTCTCGTTCAGCCCTGTGCACACCGTCGGCGATCAGATTGTCGAAGGCATATTGCTGCACCAAGAAGTTACGAAGGAAGAAGCGCGTGAGATTGCCGCGGACACGCTGCGCAAGGTCGGCATTCCTAATCCGGAGCAGCGCGTAGATTCGTACCCGTTCAACCTGAGCGGCGGCATGCGGCAGCGCGCGATGATTGCGATGGCGCTGTCGTCCAGCCCGTCGCTGCTTATCGCGGACGAACCCACGACCGCGCTGGATGTAACTACACAGGCGCAGATTCTTGAACTTATGGCGTCGTTGCAGCGCGAACTCGGCATGGCGATGATGCTCATCACACACAACCTCGGCGTGGTGGCGCAGATGGCGGAAGAAATCATCGTGATGTATCTGGGCAAAATTGTGGAACGCGCGGATACTGCCACGCTATTCCGAGACCCGAAGCACCCGTACACACAGGAGCTGCTAAAGTCCATCCCGCAGATGCGGCGAGAACGACAGACAACGCGCCTGACGGCTATCAGCGGCACCGTGCCACCGCCTTTCATACGACCGCCGGGTTGCCCGTTCCACCCACGCTGCCCGCAGGCGTTGCCGGGTGTGTGCGATGTGCAAATGCCGCAAACGCTTGAGGTCGAAGAAGGGCACTCCGTACGCTGCCTGCTGTACGAAAACGACGCGAATACGGTCGCCACGGGCACTGGCGCAATTGAACGGAATTAACAGGAATATGCCCTTCCCTACCTTTCCCCGCCGGATAAGCAGGATATTAGTAGGAACGGGCAGCAGGATTAGTCGATGAGCACGGAACAGAACGGCAGCAGCCCGATACTCGATGTCGAGAGCTTGAAGGTATATTTCCCGATACTCGAAGGCTTCCTGCGGCGCACCGTAGGCAATGTAAAGGCAGTTGACGACGTTAGCTTCAGCCTGAACGAAGGCGAAACCTTCGGGCTTGTGGGCGAGAGCGGTTGCGGCAAGACGACTACCGGCAGGGCTATCCTGCGCGCTATTGAGCCCACCGATGGCGAAGTGCAGTTCATGATGAAGAGCGGCGATCGCATTAACACCGCGGGCGCGGACCGCGAGACGCTTCGGCTGTTGCGCCAAGAGATGCAGCTCATATTCCAGGACCCGTTCGCATCGCTCAACCCGCGTATGACTGTGTTCGATGTGGTCGCGGACCCGCTGCGGGTCAATCGCCTTGCTCGCGGCTCCGAGCTTGAAGACCGAGTCGCGGAGATGCTGCGGCTCGTCGGGCTGTCCGTCGATTACGCGCGGCGCTATCCGCATGCGTTCAGCGGCGGTCAGAGACAGCGCATAGGCATCGCGCGCGCGCTCGTTGTCAACCCGCGCCTAGTCATCGCGGATGAACCCGTGTCCGCGCTGGATGTGTCTGTGCAAGCGCAGATCCTCAACTTGATGCAGGATTTGCAAGACGAACTGCGTCTGACATACCTTTTCATCAGCCACGACCTCAGCGTGGTGCAGTATTTGTGCCACCGAGTTGCGGTGATGTATGTGGGCAAGATAGTGGAGGTCTCCTCAACGGAAGACTTGTTCACGCAGCCGCGCCATCCGTACACGCAGGCGTTGCTTTCTTCCGTGCCTGTGCCGAACCCAGCAGTGCAGTCAAGGGGCATGGTGCTGCAAGGCGAAGTCGCCGACCCCGCCAATCCGCCGTCCGGTTGCTACTTCCATCCGCGCTGCCCGTTCGCCAGAGACATCTGCCGCGAGCAAGAGCCGCCGTTGAAGGAAGTGTCTCCGGGCAGGTTCGCAAGCTGCCACTTCGCGGACGAGATAGAGTTGCCGGGCGTGCCGGGCTAACTGACAATTCTCGCTTATCGTTGCTTTGCGCCATCACCATTCCAACATGAACGAGGAATGACACCACGCCCAGACCTTCGCCCGTAAGCGGGTGAAGGTTTTTTTGAAGCGAATTCTCGAAAGGACACCGCCACATTCCGATGCCCAACACACCAGCCTCGCCATCGAGGCGGAACAGCGTGCCGACTATCAACCTTCTATCGAACCTGCTCAATCGCGCGCCGTTCCATTATGCTTGGATTGTCGTGGGG
>VXRI01000244.1:8165-23124 GCA_009838595.1 Chloroflexota bacterium
TAGAGCTCCCGGGTCTTCTCGCTGTGCATGTCGGTCGTGGGGACTCTGGCGCTCGTGCAGATGGTCGCGTTGTCGGTTAACTTCGCGGGCGGCGTTCTGGTCGAGCCTCTGATGAATGAAGGCGGCGAGTTCGGATTCAGCGCGTCCAGCGTGGGCTTGTCGTTCACGTTGTTCTTCTTGGCAGGCGCAATGCTGTCGCCTGTAGCGGGCTGGCTCGGCGAGCGCTACGGTCCGCGCAAAATGATGATCGTTGCCTCACTGAGCTACTGCGGCGTGATGGTGCTAGTGGCGTTCGTCAGCGCGCCATGGGAACTGTGGCTGTCGTTCGGCATCCTGCGCGGCGCGGTGCAAGCGATTTTCATGGTGCCTCTGATGGCTGCCGTGTCCGCTTGGTTTAGGCAGCGGCTCGGTCTCGCCACAGGCTTGCTCTGGGCTGCGTCGGGCATCGGGCCTGCGGTGATGGCACCGCTGCTCATCAATTTAGTGCAAGGTGTTGACTGGCAGACCACATTCACTTATTTCGGACTTGCCTCCGGCGCGTTCATCCTGCTACTGACTCTGGTATTCCGCAGCAAGCCCGCCGATGTGGGCGCGCTGGCATACGGCGCGCGTGCGGGCGACGTCGAAGACTCGGGCATTTCACCGGAACAGGAAAGAGCGCGCGCCAAGGTATTCAATCAGCATGTGCGGCGCACGAAGGCGTTCTGGAATCTGCCCGCCATCCACGGTCTCGGCTGCGCGGGACACGGCATCATTCTGCTGTTCGTAGTGCCGTTCGCCATAATGAAGGGCTTGACCTTCACCGAAGCGGCGCTGACTCTGAGCATCCTATCGCTGGTCAGCATACCTAGCCGAATGCTGACTCCGATGATAGCGGAGAAGTACGGCACAAAGCCAATAATGGCGACCTGCCTGATGATCCAAGGACTGACGGTCTTGATGCTGTTCGTATCGACCGAGTGGTGGCACTTCTACCTGTTCGCGGTGCTGTTCGGCATCGGCTTCGGCGGCGAATGGACGGGTTATCTCGTCATCAACAGGCAGTACTACGGCAACGGGCCGATAGGCTCTGTGTACGGCTGGCAAATGTCCGGCGCGCAGATAGGGCATGCATTCGTGAGCTGGGTGTCGGGGATAATGCTCGACATGACGGGATCATACAACCTGCTGTTCGCAGTGTCCGCGGCGATGAGTATCGCCGGCGCAGTGGTAACAATGACCCTAGAAGACACATCCAAACGCCTAATAGGCGATTGGGAATCCGCAGTGCCCAAAGTAGAAGATTCAGACAATGCGGACACCCGTCCGGCGTCAAAAGCGCCAAGCGCAGCGGACTAATGTGATTATCCAGTCACTCGCGGACCGCGATTGGGAAGGGCTGTTCTTTGCGGAAAGAATGCGTTCCCGAACAGGTTGCAACTATGGATTATCATTGGTGCTATCACTTATAGCGTTATATGTGATGGGTATAAGATGCTGCAAATGGACAATCCCATCCGGTTAAATCCTGCTAGAAGAATACCTCAGCCTATGACATATCGCAGAACGCCATGGCGTGCGCCATAGGAGTATCTCCGTGCGCCATTAACGAGATGGTTCGCGCTAGACGCTCTATCACGCCCGCTATGTCCATTCGCTTTGGCGCGTTCTTCGGTCAGTCCTACGAGTTCTGGCACGGCATACAGATGGAGGTGTGACTTTCGTAAACCGGGGCGGATATGCATCGCCTGATTGCCGACATTCAGCCTGCTTCGGCGCTGAAGCAGGCTGAATGTATTAGGGACGCTTCATCCTTATTCAGCAAATTGGAGGGATTAAGCGGTGTGGCAATTGTTTGCGATTGCCACCCGCATTCTATCTTACTGCGGCAGCGCAGGTTCGGTGATTTCGTACACTTGGTTGACGGGGATGTTGCGGATAACCTGACGGACGCCGCTGGGCCAGAAGATGGTTATCTCGTCGGCGATGGTGGCGTTTGCCACACCGAAGTGCAAGTCGAGCGTGGACATAGATAGGAAGCTCGAGCCTGCGGTTACATCGTCGGTCTGCACTTGCCGCCTGCCGTTCGCGTCCGTAGTGGACACGAAGACTCGCGCGCCGATGGCATCCGCGTTGCTGCCCGTGCCGTCTTCGACCATGCGTCCGCGAAGGCGCAGCGCGAGCCAATTGTTGTCGCCGCCGCCGTTCAGCCAAACGAATGTTGGTCCGTTCTCGAAACCCAGCGCGCTATCAGTTCCCGCGCTTGGGTCGAGGTAGATGGGACCTGCGCTGTTCGTGCCGATAAGGTCGATATAGCCGTCGCCGTTAAGGTCGCCTTTTGCCAATCCTTTGCCGTTCTCGTGGTACGCCGTGTCGATGCGCTGCCGCTCGCGGTCGAACTGCGCGCTGAACGGGTCTAGCACGCCATAATTGACATCCTTGATGTTCAGCAGCCGCGCCTCCACAGTGATGTCCTGGAAGTTGCCCGCGCCATCGCCGCGCAGCATACGCCCTGCCGATGGAAACCACTTGCCTTCCGGCGATTCGCCGCGCCCGAGCGCGGATCCTGTCCAATACAGGTCTTGGTCGCCGTCATTTTCCATGTCGAAGAACGCCGCGCCAAAGCCGAAATCGTACGCCGCGAGCCCGGTCGGCACACGCCAATCCAGCCATATTCGCCCCGGGTCGATTGAATCGGGCGGCATTACGCGATTCGGTTCTATCGGCACGGTCGGCGCGACATCCGGGAAGAAGCCGACTTCGCCTAGACGCGGGACGACCATGGTGCCGTCGTTGCGCAGCAAGTAGTGGGCACAAGTGGAAATGGAGTACAGCTGCTCGCTGGAGCAGTCTCCGCTCGCTCCCTCGAACGGCAGCGGCCGAGTCTTGGGATGGTAGCCGATGTTGGTTACGAACACATCCAAGTCCGCGTCGCCGTCGTAGTCGCCGAGCGCAAAGCCCATCCAGTTGCCGCGCTTGTCCAGCCCCATCGGACGCTCGACCGGCGTGAAGCGCACGCGGTCGTTCTCGGTATCGTTGCGGTATATCCGCACGGGTCCGCCGTCGTCCGCCGTCCACAGGTCCGGATCGCCGTCGTCGTCGAAGTCGAAGAACAGCGATGCCCAAGTTACGACCTGTTCGCCCCGCACGCCTGCGTCCACACTAATCTCGGTGAATGTGCCGTCGCCGTCGTTGTGGTAGAGTACATTCTCGTTGCCGCGCGTTAAGATGCCCGGATGTACCGTGTCCATGTCGGATCGGTTGGCGACGAATATGTCCACCCAGCCGTCGCGGTCGATGTCGGCGCAGGCTGGGCTTGTGCCGGTGCGGAAGTTCGCCTCTTCGTCGAACGCGTTGGCTGTGATGTCGGTGAAAGTGCCGTCACCGTTGTTGCGCATCAGGCGGTCGCTGACGGCTTCGCGCAACGCGGAGTCGTACACCGCATCTTCATAGTCCAAGCCGTCGCCAATGATGCCCTGCGCGCTGAGGTAGATGTCCTGATAGCCGTTGTTGTCGATGTCGCAGGTAACTACGCCGGTGCTGTTGGACGCACTCGCGGATACGCCCGCCTGCACGCCGACTTCAGTGAATGAATCTCCGCCGTCGTTGCGGAACAGCAGGTTCGGGTTGCCGCGCGACTGCGTGATGTAGAAGTCGTGGTCGCCGTCGCGATCATAGTCAAAGATAGCCACGCCCGTCAGGTCGTTCGCAACGGCGAATTGCTCGCCCATCGCCCGCTCCGCGATGTTCGTGAACGGCGCCACATCGTCCGTGCTAACGCCGATAAAGCCGGGCTGCCGGTAACGCCGCGACCGAATCTCCGCGCTCTCTGACGGTGCAGCAGCGCTGCCACCGGTCGCGCTGATAGTCCTGATACTGCCCGCGCTGACGGTAATGCCGCCGTTGCCGGCCGTGCCTGTATTCCCCGTGCCTATATTGTCCGTGTTGGTACTGCCAACAGCGCCTGCGCTAGTCGAGCCACTGCCGCCACTAGCGCCGCCACCAACAGAGGCCGGCATCGCCGTAGCGATAGGAACAACAGTCGGAGCAGGCGCAGGCAGCGCGCGAGTAATCGGCGTAACCGTAGTGCGCGGCGGAGGCGGCACGCGCTCCTCGCTGCATGCAAGCACGGGCAGCGCAAGCACCGCGACAACAGCGGCAACGATTAGCGCAGCCGGCGGCGGAAATCTGGTGGGGAATTGCTTGGTATTAGTCTGGCGAGTAATGTGAATCTTCATCCGACTATTTTAACGCAGACCGCACTCGTGAACGCAAGGACGAAAATTAGGATCATTAGCAGGATGGGGGAGCAGGATAGGGAACGCTTCGCCGGACGCCAGCAATCAGTCTTACCCTAATCTCAACCTTGCAAGGAATTCGATGGGGCCTGTGATGGTGAAGAGAAGTATTGCGCCGCCCACGATGAGGGCGATTGCCCAAGGACCCACTACGGATAGCCAAGGCGCCGCAGCGGCCGCCCAACGACGGGTTACGGGTATCATATCGCCCACCGCCTCTATCCACGGGTCCGCGTAGGCGTTGGGGTAATTCATCCTGTTGAGCATGTCGATTACCCACGCTCCGATGCCGAAGACGGGCACCATTAGCACGCCGATATACAAGGCGAATACGCCGAAGGTGAACGCACTCAGCGGCGCGCGGAAGAATGCGTCTATCATATCGTCCAACAACCTGCCTATCGATTGGAAGTCCAGGATGTTTGTGTAAACGGCGAAGACGAACGGCTGAGACGCGCCCGCGAGGAACACCGCGCATACGCCGAATGCAAAGCCTATCAGCAGCCATATTGGGAGTATGCGCGACTCTTCCGGACGTGCACCGATCCAACGCAACACGGGCAGCAGGAAGATGAGCGAGAACAGACAGCCGCCGGTCACGGTGCCAACCGCGAGTAAGCCGATGAGACGGCGTGGGTCTTGGTCTATGCCGGGCGAGTATATGGTGGCGACTATCGTAGCGGCTGCGACGAGCAGCATTCCATAGAGAACGAGGCTTCGCACGAGACGCACCTGAAGTCGCTGTACAGCTTCTCTGCGCTGCTCGATTGTCATCTGTGTTTCGGTGGTCATGTGCGGACTCGATATGCCTTGCTGGGGAAATGCGTACCTTTCAGTTTAGCGAAGGTGCACACTGGTATCAAGTTTATGAAAATTGAATTAGCCCTTCTTGTCCTTGACAGGAGAAGGTTTGCGCCTGTCTCGGACAATGTCTAAAGGGTAATGTAGAAGGAATGAAGGTAAAACACGCGCATAGCGTCGTGAATTGGACTAATGGAAGAAGTTCGTCAAGTTTAAGTCCCTCAACTTGCGGATGGATAGTTGGAAGTCTAACATGTGGGTTGTCGTAAGTTGACCTGCGCGCGTCAAGGCGAGTGCAAGGGGCGCGACATCTTGAACCTCCCCCCAAACCAAGGGAAAAGAACTTTTAGCAAGCATATCATCGCAAAGGAGCGTAGCATTATGGCGGTCGTGGAGTTTGAATTGCGGGAGCGTGTGGCGTATATCACGCTCAACAGGCCTGATAAGCTGAACGCTATCGATGTGGAGATGCGAGATATGCTCTGGCAGATGCTCCACGAGGTGAACGACAACCCTGACATTTGGATTGCGGTGCTGACAGGCAATGGACGCGCGTTCTCGGTCGGACACGACCTCGTGTCTATGTCCGGGCGCAGCGACGCGCTGTACGACCCCGAAATCTCCACCGAAGACCTGTATGTCTATCAGTCCGAGATATTCAAGCCAATAATTTCCGCCATCAACGGCTTCTGCTTGGCGCAGGGCGGCGGCATAGCGCTCGCGTCAGACATACGCATCGCTTCCGATCAGGCGCAGTTCGGCTGGCCTCAGGCGAAACGCGGCATCGGATCAGTGAGCGGGCCGTGCATGCTGTCGCAGCGCGTGCCGCTCAACTTCGCTCTGGAGTTCCTATTCACCGGCGACCTGATAAGCGCAGACCGCGCATACGAGCTTGGTATGGTGAACATGGTCGTACCGCACGACGAACTGATGGAACGCACGGACGCACTGGTGCAGAAGCTGCTGCAGAACGCGCCGCTGCCGATGCGCGCCATCAAGGAAGTGGCGGTCAGAGGCTTGAGCATGCGGCTGGAAGACCGCGTGCGGCTCGCGGGCATCGTCAACCGCCGACTGCAGCGCACTGACGACGCCATCGAAGGCATCAAGGCGTTCCAAGAAAAGCGTACTCCGGTGTTCAAGGGGAGTTAGTTAGACACCTTCATAAATCCCTTTCCCCATGATGGGAAACCTATGATGGAAGAAATCTGACTTAGGTGTGAACTGAATTATGCCCGCCTCCATTACGCAGTCAGTGCAGCTGGTAATAGATATTCAAAATGCATGAAACGAAGGTGTGCTTTCTGAACAGACTATTGTCAGATAGGGGATATTCGCGAAATCGTCTCCGGGCATTAAAGTCTCAGGGTAAAATCTGAAATAAGCGAGGTACATTGATGGAACAAACTCAAGGGCAGGAGCAAGGCGGGACGACCGCGAGCAAGCAGGGGGCGGATACGCAGACACAGGCGTATCCCAACACGGATGCGGCGGATGACATGTCGCGCAGCACAACCCCTGTGCTGGTGGTTACGCCACATCCGGACGACGCCGAAACGGGCGCCGGCGGGACGATAGTCAAGTGGGCGAAGCAAGGGCGCAAGATTGTGCTCGTCGTCTGTACGAATGGAGACAAGGGCAGCTCCGACCCGGAGATGACATCGCCAAAACTCGCCGCCATACGCGAAGTGGAACAGCGCGAGGCGGCGAAAGTGTTGGGCGTGTCCGAGGTCGTGTTCCTGCGGCATCCTGACCAGCGCTTGAGCGACACCTATGAGCTGCGAGAGCAGATTTCGCGCCAGATAAAAATACACACGCCACATACCGTGCTGACTATCGACCCGAACCGCCCGTATATCCGCCACGAAGACCACTATGTATGCGGCAGGGTAACGCTCAACTGCGTGTTTCCGTACGCGCGCGACAGGATGGCGTTCCCGGAGCATAACGAAGAAGGCTTGCAGCCCCACAAAGTGCGCGAAGTGTATATGTGGGGTTCGCTCGACCCTGATACATTCCTCGATGTTACGGACACATTCGGCGCTAAGCTGGATGCGCTCAGCCGCCATCGCAGCCAAGTGGGGCAAGGCTGGGAACAGCGCGAAGCGCGATCGCGCGCCCGGTACGAGGAAGTCGGAAAGCGCTTAGGCGTAACATACGCCGAAGCCTTCAAGCGCATCGAAGTCTTCTAACATCTATGGACAAGATATGAACTGAAAGGACGGAGGGGACAGATGGTTTCTGGGACACGCGCTCGGCTGACAGTTCAAGACTATCTTGACATTCCTGAAGAAGACGAAAAACGATATGAGTTAATTGGCGGAGAATTGTATATGGCGCCTGCGCCCACTTGGGAACATCAGGAATCTATCGGAAATCTGGTGTCTATGCTGCGCGATTTCGTGCGCGCAAACGGGCTGGGCAGAGTTGTGGCATCTCCTATAGATGTGTTCCTGTCCGATACGGATGTGTTTCAGCCGGACATCGTATTCATATCCAACGACAGGTTGCACATCATCCACTCCGACGGGCTGCATGGCGCGCCTGATTTGGTGATAGAAATGCTGTCGCCGAGCACAGAGCAGCGCGACCTCACGCTAAAGCGAGAACGGTATGAGATGTTCGGAGTTGGGGAATACTGGCTGGCTGACACAGTTGCGAAGACGATTACGGTTCTGCGAGCGCGGGACGGCACTTTCGAGCAGGTCGGCGTGTTTGTTGAGGAAACTACGGTAGAGACGCCGTTGCTGCCGGGCTTGCGCGCGCAGGTGAGCGAGGTATTCGATTACTATGTGCCAAGTCAATAAATCTGGAATGAAAGGAAATCAACTATGACAATGGAAAAGTTTGAGGCGGGACAGAAGTTTGAGCAGGAAATTGAGGTTACGCTTGAGCATACTACCAACCGCATGGGTAAGCCGGGCGCGGATGTGCTCTCCACGCCGGCGCTGCTCGGGCTGATGGAAGGCGCGTGCATTAAGCAGTCCGAGCCGTACATGCCCGCCGAACACACGACAGTCGGATACGCGGTGGACCGGCTGCGCCATCTCGCGCCTACGCCCGTAGGCAACACTGTGGTCATAAGCGTCGAGCTAACCGAAGTGGACCGCAACCGCCTGACATATCAGATAGAAGCGCACGAAGGCGACAAGCGCGTAGCGATGGCGTCCCACAAGCGCGCCGTGATACCCGTTCAGTAGCGGCATAAAGCGATTTAACAGGATAGATAGGACGGGCAGGAACAGGCAACGATGAATTTTGAGCAGCCAGAATTGTACTGGAAGCGGGGAATGATGGCGGGGCTGGCGAGCCTGCTGTTCTTGGCGAATCTGCTGCTTATCATTGTCGTCATCAACGCGCCCGGCGTCTTTCGCGCGATAAACAGCGCCGGCGAGACCGCCGACTCGCTCAAGCGCACATCCGACTCGCTCGACATCCTAGCCGCCGAACTCGACGACAACGCAGAGCGCATCGCAAACACCATAGAGCGCGCGGGCGATGATTTCAGCCGCGCAAGGGAAACGGTGGAACGCGCCGGCGAAGACATGACACGCGCCGCCAACACGCTCGAAACGGCGCAGACCGATATCGAACGCGCCGCGAACGACTTCGGACGAATCGCAGACGCGCTTGACAGAGCGTTCGACTGATGACGCCGAAACCAACACCGATGGACAGTAGTGTAAGGCAGCACGGAGACACGGGGATTAAGATGCTTGACGGGCTGAAAGTGCTGGACTTGACGCACTATGTCGCAGGTCCGTATGCCACGCGGCTGATGGCGGCGCAAGGTGCGGATGTCATCAAGGTGGAACGGCCGGGCGTGGGCGATCCTTCGCGCCGCATAGGTCCGTTCCCCGACGATGTCCCGCACCGTGAGAAGAGCGCACTGTACCTGTATCTGAACACCGGCAAAAAGTCCATCACTCTCAACCTGAAACACGGCGCGTCCAAGTCGATATTGCGACATCTGCTGCAATGGGCGGATGTGCTTGTGGAAAGCTTTCGACCGGGCGTGATGCAGCGGCTGGGCTTGGACTACGACAGCGTTTCAGACATAAACCCGCGAATTATAATGACATCCGTGTCGAACTTTGGGCAGACTGGTCCATACCGCGACTACGGCGCGCGCGAAATCAACCTGTACGCGATGGGCGGGCTGATGTACATTACCGGCGACGCAGAGCGCGAACCGCTGGGCATGGCGGCGCGTCTGGCGCAGTATGGCGCGGGACAGAATGCCTTTGCGGGGACGCTCGGCGCACTGCTGCACCGCGACATATCCGGCTTTGGGCAGCAAGTAGATGTGGCAATCTCCGAGTATCTGGCGACAATCCTAGAGAACGCACTGAGCCAGTATAGCTACACCGGCAGCAACTTCCGGCGCACGGGCAATCGCGGCTACGGACGCGCCGCGTGGGGACCGTATCCGTGCAAAGACGGCTATGTCGGCGTTATCGCAGGTCCCGACCACAACTGGCACGAAATGGCAGAACTTATGGGCATAGCGGAACTTGCCGCCGACCGCTTTGGCGACAGAGCGGGCAGAGGCGAAAACGCCGACGAACTTGATGCGTTGATGCTGCCCTGGCTGATGAGCCACGACCGCCACGACATATTCGAGCGCGCGCAGCGCCGCGGCTTGGCGTTTGCCTATGTTGCCACACCGCATGACATTCTAAGCTGGGAACACCTGCGCGAACGCAGCTTCTTCGCGCAAATCGAACACGCCAACGCAGTCTCCGTCGAACACCCCACTCTGCCCTGGCTAGTGGACGGCGAACGCAGCGCAAATATCGCCGCCGCGCCAACACTAGGGCAGCATAATAGCGATGTGTACATGGGTATGCTGGGCTATAGTAAGCTCGAATTGGTGCGCTTGCGGGGCATGGGCGCGATATAACGGCGGGAGCGCTTGCTCCCATGCCGCCCATTTATCCTTCCATGTTAATTCCTCGCCTCGTCGCCATATCTCAGTCGCCGCGCGTGCTATACTTGCCAGCAATTCCGTTGTGTGTAGTTGGAGGCTCGCATGGCAACCCTTTCTAGGTCCATTCGGCGCGCGCTGCAGCCCGTGCTGTCTCCGGCACTGCTCACATGGGAGCGTGTGGAGTCGGGCGTAAGCTACGATCCGACTTCGGCAAGAGTTCGCGACAATCCGTATGACACTTATGACCGCCTGCGCGACAAAGACCCGATACACCGCATGCGCCTGATAAACGGCTATGTGCTGACGCGCTACGACGATGTGGATACCGTGCTGCGCGACCATCAGCGTTTCTCCAAGAACGACGGCGCCTATGACGAATACCGCAGCATGCTGCACCACGACCCGCCGGACCACACAAGGCTGCGCTCACTGGTATCGAAGGCATTCACACCGCGCTCAGTGCGAGAACTGACGCCAAGGGTGCAACGCATTGTGGACGAACTGCTGGCAGACCTAGACGGCAAGGACAAATTCGATATGATAGGCTCCTTCGCCTATCCGCTACCCGTAACCGTGATTGCCGAGATGCTCGGCATTCCCGTGCAGGACATGGACAGGTTCAATCACTGGTCGAATGACATATCGCTCACTATCGAACCCATGCTGAACGACGAGCAAATTCATCGTGTAAAGCGCGCTACGGATGATCTGTACGAATACTTTGAATCTATCATTGAGCAGCGGCGGCGCAAGCCTGAAGACGACATGATTACCGCGCTGCTGAACGCCGAGGATGAGGGGGACAAGCTCACGCACGAAGAATTGCTCAGCACGCTGGTACTGCTGCTCGTCGCGGGCAACGAGACCACGCGCAACCTCATCGGCAACGGCATGTACGCGTTGTTGAAGAACCCGGATCAACTACAAAGACTGCGCGACAAACCCCAGATGCTGGACTCCGCAATCGACGAATTGCTGCGATACGACAGCCCTGTGCAACTGGACGGCAGGCTAGTACACAACGATGTGGAAATCGCAGGGCAGCAAATTAGCGCCGGTCAACGCGTGCTGTGCGCGATAGGCGCCGCAAACCGCGACCCGGCCGCATTCTCGCAGCCGGACAAGCTCGACATAGGACGCAACGAAAAGAGCCACATCGCATTCGGACGCGGCATCCACCACTGTCTAGGCGCACCGTTAGCCCTGCTAGAGGCGCGCGCTGCCTTCTCTTACATCCTCGATCGCTTCTCGGACATTGAACTGGTCGCCGAGCCGGTGTACAGAGAGCAAGTAGTCCTGCGCGGTCTCGAATATCTATGGGTAAATGTGGAGTGGTCGTAGGGCTTACTAACTTTGATAGTCAGGATATCCGGGATAGACAAGATGTATCCTGTCCAGCTAATGTTTCTTTACTGACAGTCAAGCGGCGCATTATAATGCGTTAGAATATTGTCGCATTATGTCACACGATGTCTGCGAGACAACGGTTCGTCGCTTGCTAAGCGCAGCACAAGGCGAACCACAGCCGGAGGACGACCATAGACGAGACACGCCTACGGGCTTTGCTGCAAGATTTCAAGGCGAACGGCGTCAGCGAGGATGATGTCATATCGCGTCTGATAGACTTGCCTTTTGAGGATCTGGAATTCGCCAAAGTTGACCACCACCGCGCCCTGCGAAAGGGCTTTCCGGAGGTCATATTCGGTCAGGGAAAGACGCCTGAGCACATCGCGTCCATATCCGAGGCGCTGCTGCGGCGCTCCGACCGCCTGCTGGTAACTCGTGCGTCTCCGGAGGCGTTCGACGCTGTAATCGACAAGGTGCCGCAAGCGCGCTACGAAGAGATGGCGCGCTGTATTGTCGTTGACCGGCGGCATCAATCTGAGCGCAAGCAGACGCCGGGCGTGCTGGTGGTAGGCGCCGGCACCGCCGACTTGCCGGTAGCGCGCGAAGCCGTCGTGACCGCCGAGATGATGGGCTGCGACGTTGAGCAAGTCTTCGATGTGGGAGTCGCTGGTCTGCACCGGTTGCTCGCGCAGATGCAGTCGCTGCAACGCGCGCGCGTGGTCGTCGCCGTGGCAGGCATGGAAGGCGCGCTCCCGTCCGTCGTGGGCGGTCTCGTGCAAGTGCCGGTCATCGCAGTGCCTACGAGCGTAGGCTATGGCGCCAGCTTCGACGGACTAGCCGCGCTGCTCGCGATGCTAAACAGCTGCGCCACCGGCATTGGCGTCGTCAACATCGACAACGGCTTCGGCGCCGGCTACCTAGCCGCCCTGATAAACCACCTGCCGCCGGTTGAGGATTGAGATTCAGGATTGCGATTGGGGGATTAAGATTTGCGCTGTGATTTTGCTCCCGTCCTTGCCTGCCCCCAGAAAGAGATTTATCAAGCGTTGATAAGATAGTCGACTGTTATCCTCATAATAACTTTCGCCATAATTTTCGCCCTACATCCCCATTGTTTTAGATTGTCCTAGCCTGAAACGGAGTGTCCGAAAGATGAACATTGCCGAACGAATTGATGCACTTGCGCGCGAATATCCTGATCTGTGGACTCTTGATGCTTGTGGGGTTACTCGCGCTGATACGCAGATTCCGGCGCTGTTGCATCCGGACGCGTATGTGCCGGACACCGACCGCACCCGCGTGCTTCTGCTCAGCGGGTTGACGGGCAGGACGACGGGCGTGGACAACGGCTTTCGCGTGCTGGAGTCGTACACGAGCTTGGGCGAATCATTGCAGCGCGATGTGGCATTGAGCGCGATACCTTGTGCCAACCCGGACGGCTATGAACAAGGCACGCTGCTCGGAAACGGCGCGGGCGGCAACCCTTCGACAAACTACCCGCCGAGCGACAACTACTACTACGACCATAACGACCCGGAAGCGCGTTATCTGTGGCGCTGGATCGCCTTTCACGCGCCGGATGTCGTGTTGGAAGTTCGAGAGGCGTACAGCGTGCGCTGGGAATACGCCGGTCCGATCGAGCGAATCGCAAGCTCGCTCGGCGCGTATCCTATGGGCAAGGACGGTACACTCGTCGCCGCTCTGTCGGACGGCAAGCCGAGCAACCTCGCGCCCATACCGTCCCTCACTTTGACCTGTCCGGCAGACGCCGTGGAAGCCGAAGTGGGCAAGCTATGGCGCATACTCGCGCAGGCATCCGCGCTGCTGTCGTCTCTCGCGCGACGTGAGATGGACAAGCGGCGCAATCGCTCGCCAATCGAGGCGGCGCGCATTCTCGCCGGCGCATACGGGCACAAGCTGAACCCGGTCATATACACGCAGGGCGTCGCGCTGAGCGGCAGACTGCGTCTGTTCGAGCTTGACCCGGACGGCGAAAGCCCTGTCGCGGACATTGAGCGCTTGGTCAGGGGATACGCGGTCAGCAGCATAACTGATGTGTTCGGGCACAACAGCGGCGGCGCGAACCTTGCCGGGCTGGTGTATGCGGACGAACTCTCCGCAGCATCGGGCAACGCGAACTACAACGACTTGCTGATTCGCGCCGCAGACGAGCGCTTCCGCCCTGTGAACGCCAGCCGCATACCGCCCGCCGCCGATGACGACTACCGCGTGGAGGACATGTTCTTCAACGGTACGGTGCTGGGCAGAGCGCAGGCGGTAACCGGCGATACTAGCTACCTCGACATTCAAACGCGGTTTCTGCTGGACGCCGTTGTGCAGCAAGACGACGGGCTGTTCTGGCACTGCGACAACGCCGCATGGTATTGGGGAAGGGGCAACGGCTTCGCGGCGCTCGGCTATTCCGAGACGCTGACATACTTGCCGGAAGACCATGCCGACCGCGACGCGCTAGTTTCACAGCACAGGCGGCACCTGACCGCGCTGCTGAACTATCAGCAGCCGTCGGGCATGTGGCGGCAGATAATCGACTTCCCCGGCTCGTATCAGGAGATGACGGTAACCTGCATGGTCGGCTACGCGATGGCGCGCGGCATGCGGCTCGGCTGGCTCGACGAATCATACGCGGATGCGCTCGCACTGGCGTGGCAGGGCGTATCGGAGCGCATCGACGACGAAGGCGGGCTGGTGGATGTGTGCACCGGCACAGGCGTAATGTCCAGCACGCGCGAATACCTAGACAGACCTGCGATATTCGGCTGGGACGAACGCGGCGGCGCAATGGCGCTATGGTTCGCCTGCGAAATGGAACGCTACCTGCGGCATGTCGGGTAGGGGCGTACCTTATCCATCCTGAGCATCCTGTTATACTGCTCGGTGTCCCAAACTTCAGCCGAAAGGAAAGAAAATGCTGCTCAAAATGCACCATACCGGCTTTGTCGTTAGCGACATTGATGTCGCGGCGCGCTTCTACGGGGAGGTGATTGGGCTGACTCCGCTGCCCAGGCGTGAGCGGGATGGCAGTGCGATTTCGCAGATTCTCGGCTACGAAGGCACGCACATCAAGATTGCCGAATTTACGCACGGAGAGTATATGCTGGAACTCATCGAGTATGTTCATCCGCCGGGGGCGGACGCGCATGTCCACGAGCGCAACGCATTCGGCGCGTCGCACATTGCCTTCGTGGTGGACGACATCGACGCGGCGTACGAGCGACTCGTCGCCAACGGCGCGCAAAAGCTCAACCCGCCCATCGAGATTGTTGACGGCAAGAAGGGATGCTATTTGCAAGACCCTGATGGCAATTGGGTGGAATTGCTGCAGCTAGGCTAATCTGCTGCGGGGACGCACATCCTGCCAGTAAATGCGTCAACTACTTGCGGCATTCTAACGCAGCGAATAAGATTAGAACCACTATGGCAGAACCTAAACTGGAATTCACCAATCTGAGCCGGCTGAACGCGGACTCGGTCGGCGAGCCGGGTCAGCGTACCTTTCGCATTCTCGCGGACAGCGACAGCAGCACCGCCGTGTTGTGGCTCGAAAAGGAACACCTATACGAACTCGCAATGCGCATTAAGCATCTAA
>VXRI01000079.1 GCA_009838595.1 Chloroflexota bacterium
GTGGATGGCGGAAGTGCCGCTCGTCGTTGTGGATGTACAACGCGGCGGACCATCGACCGGATTGCCCACGAAGACCGAGCAGTCCGACTTGCTGATGGCGCTGACGCCGGGGCACGGTGATGTGAGCATTCCGCTCGTCGCGCCGGGCACGGTCGAAGAGTGTTTTTACGGCGCGGCGATGGCTATTAACTGGGCGGAACGATACCAGGGACCGGTTATCCTGCTTAGCGAGCACATGCTGTCCGAGCGCAAGCAGAACATACCCAAGCCTGACCTGAGCCAACTCGTAGTAGAAGAGCGCGAAGTCTATACCGGCAGCAACGGATACCTCCGCTACGATAGCTGGGAGTTGTCGCCTATGCCGCGCCCCGGCGGCCCCGGCGCCTATGTGGCGAACGGCAGCGAACACGACAGTATGGGCGACACGACGCACCTGCCGGAGCGACACATCCAGATGACCGAGCGGCGCTTCAGCAAGTTGAAGCTGCTGGAAAACGAAGCATACGAAAGCCGCAATACTTCCGCCGGCATCGCTCTGATGCCGTGGGGCGGCTCGAAAGGACCGGCGCAGTCCGCATACGACGAGATTGTCGCAAGCGGCATCGACATCGGCTGGTACTACACCATGTTCCTAAATCCGCTGCCGGCGGGACTGCTCGAAGAATTGCGGCAGAAAGACTTGGTGCTCGTGCCGGAGCTCAACTATTTGGGTCAGTTCTCCAGCGTGCTGCGCTCTCAAGGCGTGAACGCAGAGTCCATTACGCAGTACACAGGGCTGCCCTTCAAGGTCGTAGATCTTGCAAGCCGTATCACAGCGCGCCTTGAGCAAGAACAGAAAGTGAGCGTAACAGTATGAGTGTCAAGAATCCGGAATACGACTTTAAGTGGTGCCCCGGCTGCGGCGACTTCGGTGTTAGGCGCGCCCTAGAAGCCGCTATCGAACAGCGCCGCTTGGAAACGGAAACTCCAATCGAGAATAATGTCATTGTCGCCGGTATCGGATGCTCCGGCAATATGGTTCACCTGCTTGAAGGCCCGCAGCCGTATGGACTGCACGGCATCCATGGCAGGACGCTGCCCATCGCGCTAGGCGTGAAGATGGGTCGTCCTGACCTCAATGTGGTCGTGGTCGCTGGCGATGGCGATTTCTTGAGCATCGGCGGCGAGCATATCGCACCGCAGGCAGCGCGCAATCTCGATGTAACAGTCGTCATCATGGACAACGGTGTCTATGGTCTGACGAAGGGGCAGAGCTCACCTACGACGAAGTTCAATGAAATCACCAGCTCCACGCCATACGGCAAGACCGAGGCGCAGCTTAACCCGCTCTCGCTGTACCTCACGCTTGGCGTGTCGTACATCGCATCGCACATTTCCACGAAAGTGCGCGACTTGGGCACTACGATTGCGGACGCGATGAACCACGAAGGCTTTTCCATCGTGCATGTGCAATCGCCCTGCACCACCTACAACAACACCTTTCAAGAGTTGAAGGGCAACGTGCGGCGAGGCATTCCGCCGCTGGCATGGGACATCCCGGAGCATCACGACCCCAGCGACTATGAAGCCGCGCATGAAATCGTCAACCAGGGCGGCGTTCCGGTCGGCGTAATCTACAAGGACAGTGACCGCCCGTCCTTCCAGGATGGCATCGACACCATTAACACCAAGTCATTCTCCCGCCAAGTGGAGAACATGCTAGACTCCTACGCCATCTAGCGCACAATCCGTCTAGCACACTGCGACAAAACAGCACACCAAACACCGGCACACAAAAGGGGCGGCTGACAAATAAGCCGCCTCTTCGCTCGTTCTCGTCTGCCATTCGCAACCCGCTAAAGCCCTGTTAACTCCCCATTAATCTGCGCCGCCTAAACTATCCTATAACAATGTGGCGGCAGAATCGGTTCCTTCCTTTGATGGGGTATGATGGGACAAAGAGTGCAGTGCGCTCACCAATTAGCTAGACCCCTTGAATAACAGGCTTGTCATGTCCTGTTCCCCTTGATCAAGAAAGGGAGGACGGGTGAAGTGAATTGCTCATCGATAGATTCCACATCCCCCCGATAATCGCCCGTACAGCGTACAATTCGCCATTCTAGCCCCGCCAAGCCAACACCAAATCCACCCAAGAGTCAGTAATCCAATGTCCACATCACTAACCCGCGCCCTAATAGCCGAAGCCGTCGGCACATACTTATTAGTGCTGTTCGGCACTGGTGTGGTCGCTGCTTCCGTCATTACCGGCGCGCAGGCAGGGCTGTGGCAAGTCGCCGTCGTTTGGGGATTCGGCGTAACGCTCGCCATCTACACGACAGCTGCCATATCCGGCGCGCACCTCAACCCCGCAATCAGCCTCGCGTTCGCCATGTTCCGCCGCAGCCAGTTCCCGTTCAGCAGGATGTTTCCATATTGGGGTGCGCAGCTTCTCGGCGCGGTTGGCGCGGGATTGACCGTTCTCGCCGTGTTCTCGCCGTTCATAGAGCGCTTCGAGCAGATAAACGGCTATGTTCGCGGCATGCCCGGCAGCCAGCATTCCGCGATGATATTCGGCGAGTACTTCCCGGACGCGAATATGATAGGCGTGGACGATGCGGCGCGCGCACTGGTGTCTGCGCCGATGGCAGGCGTGGTTGAAGGTATATGTACTGCGATACTGG
>VXRI01000050.1 GCA_009838595.1 Chloroflexota bacterium
GCGTGACACTAGATGGGGACATTGGAGCGGCATTATCATCGCCGCTCACCATCGGCATAATTCTGGGGCTGCTGATTGGTAAGCCGTTGGGCATCGTCTTGTTCGCGTGGATTGCTGTGAAGGTTGGATTAGCGGCGCTGCCACATTACGTTAGCTGGGTGCAGATTACAGGTGTAGGTCTGCTAGGCGGCATCGGGTTCACGATGGCAATATTTATCAGCAGTCTTGCGTTCAGCGATGCAGACCTGGTTACGCAATCGAAGCTGGCGATATTCGTCGCGTCAATAATGACAGGAATCCTGGGGTATGTTTTCCTGCGGTTCGCACGGCAAATAGAGAGTCGATTGGAGTAAGTAACAATTGGATAAGCGACAACTCGGTAAAGGCGGTCCTGAAGTTTCTGCGATAGCCTTTGGCGCGTGGCCCATAGGCGGCGGACTTGGCAATGTGCCGGAGCAGCAGGGGATTGCCGCCGTGGAAGCGGCGCTCGAAACCGGCATGACATTCATCGACACGGCGGAGGGCTACCAAAGCAGCGAGACCGTCGTGGGCAAGGCGATCGCGGGCAGGCGCGAAGAGGTGTTTCTTGCCACGAAACTGTCCGGCAGCGACCACTCCGCCGCGCACACGGCAAGCGCGTTCGAGAATAGTCTGCGAGCGCTCGGCACTGACTACATTGATTTATACCAGATACACAGTCCGTCGCCCGCCTGGCCCATCGACGAGACAATGGAGAACATGCTCGCGTTGCAAATGACGGGTAAGGTGCGCTACATAGGCGTGTCGAACTTTTCGCCGGAGCAGACTGCGGAGGCGATGCAGTACGGCACAATCCACAGCTCGCAGCCACGCTACAACCTGATGTGGCGCGATCTCGAAGACGATGTACTGCCATATTGTCTGCAAAACGGTATCGGCGTAATACCGCACTCGGTGCTGTCTAAGGGTGTGCTCGGCGGCAAGCACAAGCCGGGCCATCGGTTCGCGCAAGACGACGAGCGCCGGCTGTTCAACTTCTTCCGCGGCGATGTGTTTGAGCAAGCGTATGCGGTGGCACAGAGCCTAGACGAATGGGCGCGCGACAACGGCAGGGACATCGTGCAACTTGCGATCGCATGGGTACTGGCAAATCCGGCAGTATCGTCCGCGCTCGTGGGCGCAAAATCGCCGGGGCAAGTCCATCACAACGCGAAAGCGGCAGACTGGCGCTTGACGCCCGCAGACTTGCAGGAAATCGAGACGCTGATGGGCGGATTCCGTATGCCTTGGGTCAAGGACGATGAATAGTCCGGTGGCAAGGCAAACAATCACTTTGCTTTCTCTGTGTGAGTTCACCTCCGTCCTAACATTTTCCCTTGACGGGAAAGGAAACTTTGAGTTTCGCCTATGCTTGTGAAAGATATAGGCGAGTTCGAGATCATCAACAGGCTCGCGGCGGCGATTGCTGAAGACAATGAACATCGCATGCGCGAACTTGGCGCAACAGGGTTTGAGGCACTGCGTTCCATCGGCGATGACGCGGCAGCTTGGCGTCATCCTGCGGGCTTAACTGTCTTTACCACAGACACGATGGTCGAAGGCGTGCATTTTGACCTTCGCTATACCGGGTGGCGCAATCTCGGTTGGAAGTGCCTTGCCACCAACATCAGCGACATAGCGGCGATGGGCTGCGTTCCGTCCTACGCTACCATCACTCTAGGGCTGCGCGGCGATATTCCCATCAGTGGCTTGCTTGAAATGTACCGCGGCATGATGGATTTGACCGCGATATGCGGTGGCACGGTAGTTGGCGGCGATATTGTTAAGTCTCCGGCGTTCTTCATATCCGTCGCGCTTGAAGGCGTCTCGCAGTCCGGCGATGCAAACGAACTGCTGCTGCGAGACAATGCCAAGCTCGGCGACCGGATTGCGGTAACCGGCACGCTTGGCGCGTCCGCAGCAGGTCTCAAACTGCTTATGGAAGGCGTGGACCCAGCGGCTCTTGCGACTTACGCTTACTTAACAGCGGCACACAATCGGCCAATGCCGCGAATTGCCGAAGGTATTGCGCTCACAGGGTTTGGCGTTCGCTGTGCGATGGACATTAGCGACGGTCTCATAGACGACCTGGGCAAACTTTGCCGCGCAAGTGGTGTTGGCGCGCAAGTCCATGCATCGCGCATCCCTGTCGATGAACGCCTAATATCGACTTTTCCCGCAAGTTGGCTAGGTCTCGCGCTCGGCGGCGGGGAAGATTACGAACTGCTGATTGCTGCGCCGGCCGATGTGTTGCACTGTGCATTGCAAGCTATGGACACGCCACTGACGGTTATCGGCGAAATCGTGGAAAGAGCGCAGGGGATAACAGTGCTCGACGACAGCAGGCAGCCGATGCAAGTACATTCGGGCGGCTGGGACCACTTCCGAGTCAAGTAACAGCCACCGGTCTAGCGCAGATATCTGGTGGCAATGAAAAACAAACCTCCCTGAATTCAGGGAAGGTTGCCTGAGGTGCGCGGCTAATTGAGATTAACAGCACACCGCAAATTGCTATACAGCCCGCTACATGCCCATTATGACAGCCCGGGCATAGGCAATAACCGCTGCTAGACTGCAACCTCTTCGGGTTCGAGTTTGCCGGGGAACTCCCCGGAGAATAGGTCGCTATCCGCAGGCC
>VXRI01000356.1 GCA_009838595.1 Chloroflexota bacterium
ATATGCTTGCTACATTACTCTAATACCTGTTGCTAACTTTGACGACACACCCTAGGACTTAAGACTTATTCTGTAATGACAACAGTCTAGCATCAATACCAACACACACTGAGAATATCAATTCGCACGCTCTATTGACACTTATATTGCTAGGTGATAGATTTCGCGTGACTTGATATGTACCTTAATATAAGCTGAATATCTAACGCGCAGGTTTACGGGGAAGGGGGTGTGAATCCCCCACGGACGCGCCACTGTGAGCGGGTAGCGTTGCGGCATTTGCCACTGGTCCAGCCGATGCACTATATCTATGCACGGACGACTGGGAAGGCGCCGCAACTGCGACGATCCGTGAGTCAGGATACCTATCCCGCGCGTTGGAAGTTGGCTTCTCGCTGGTAGGGAGCGCTTCCCCGCCCGCGCTTGTTCAGCGTGGGTATCGCTGATTTGCGCTCCGACTATTGTGGATGTCGGGGCGCTTTGTTTTAGTTGTGGGTTTTCAATGAACAGTCATCAGTTTTGGCTTTTCTCAATTGGAACTGACAACTGATGGCTGACAACTCGTAAAATGATTGTACTTCTGACCACATCAGACACGGACATCATGACGCTTGAGCGCGCTAAGGCGGCGCTGCCGGACAGTCTGGCGAATACGGGCGCGGTGAATCCGTTTGCGCTGATGCAGGAGAGCGGCGCGTTCGAGGAGTTCGCGCGTGATGTGCTGCCTAATGCCAGCATTGTGCTCGCGCGGCTACTGGGCGGCGACAAGGCGATGGGCGAACACTTCCTCACGCTTGAGTCAGAATGCAAGCGGCTAGGCGTGCCGTTGATAGTGTGCTCCGGCGAGCCTGTGCGCGATGCGCTGTTCGAGCGACGTTCGACCACGCCTCCGATTGTGGCGCAGACGGCGTTTGAGTACCTTAACCACGGCGGTGTGGCGAATATCACCAATCTGCTGCGCTTCCTGAGCGACGAAGCGTTGGGCAGCGGATATGGTTACGAACCGCCAGCGCCGCTGCCTCAGGACGGCGTATATCGCGCGGGCAGATTGGACGCCGTGCCACTCGACGAGTATCGGCGGCTGTACTGCGACGCGGACAAACCCACCGCTGCGTTGCTGTTCTACCGCGCGCACTGGGTCAGCCAGAATCTCGAGTTCGTGGACGCGATGGTTGACGCGCTCGAACGGCGCGGCTGCAACGCGCTGCCAGTCTTCTGCTCCAGCCTGCGCGAAGACAACGGCGCCGTCTTCCGCAAGTATCTGATAAACGGCAATGGTGCAAACGGCACCAGCCGCGTTCATATCAAAAACGAAAGCGACATCGCAGCAGACCGGAACGGCGTGGATGTCAAGGGCGGCTCACACGGCGCGAATAACGGCAATGCAACCGCCGCGGTCGATGTGGTGATATGCACGCAGAGCTTTGCTATGAGCCATCATCGTGGCGTGGCAAGAGTGCAGGCGGGTGGTGAAACGGATGCGAACTGGGACATTCGCGCATTGCAGCAACTGGATGTGCCGATTTTGCAGGCTATCGTAGCCACCGAACCGCGCGCACTTTGGGAAGAGCGCGAAATCGGACTTAGCCCGATGGACATCGCGATGAATGTCGCACTGCCCGAGTTGGATGGGCGCATCATCACCGTGCCGGTGTCGTTCAAGGAACAAGTCAATGCTGACATGGATGGGAAAGATGGCATGACTGGCGGCGAGACGCGGCGGTATGTGCCGGATTTGTCGCAGACGGAGGCGGTGTGTTCGTTGGCGGCGCGGTATGCGCGCATGGCTCGCACACCCGCGTCCGAGCGCAAAATCGCCATCGTGTTGAGCAACTACCCAACGAAGGCGTCCCGGCTGGGCAATGCCGTCGGGCTGGACACACCCGCATCCGCCATTAACTTGCTGCGCGCGATGCAGAACGCCGGCTACACCGTCGAAGACATACCCGCGCACGGCGACGAACTTATGCGGCAGCTTATCGATCGTTGCACCTACGACGCCGACTTCCTAACGCCGGAACAGATGCGGAACGCCGAAGGGCGCGTCCCCGCCAATGAGTACGCCGCGCTGTTTGCCGCGCTGCCAAAGGATGTGCAAGCTGATGTGCGCGCGGATTGGGGCGAGCCGCCGGGCAGCGTCTATGTGGACGACGACCACCTGTTCATGGCGGGTCTGCGGCTGGGCAATGTGTTCGTCGGAATACAGCCGCCGCGCGGATTCGGCGAAAACCCGACAGCCATCTACCACAGCCCGGATATAGCTCCCACGCACCACTACATCGCGTTCTATCGCTGGCTGCGCGACGGATTCGGTGCGGATGCGGTAGTGCATCTGGGCAAGCATGGCACGCTCGAATGGACGCCGGGCAAAGGCGTTGGGCTATCGCGCTCGTGCATCCCGGAAGTATGCTTGCCGGATTTGCCGCACTTCTACCCGTTCATCATCAACAATCCCGGCGAAGGAACGCAAGCGAAGCGCCGCAGCCATGCAGTCATCATCGACCATCTCGTTCCTGCGATGACGACCGCCGATAGCTACGGCGACATCACTCGCTGCGAGCAGCTGATGGACGAGTACGCGCGCGCGCAGGGAATGGACGCGCAGAAGCTGCCGATGCTGCGTCAGCAGATTTGGGAAGTCGTGCAGAAAG
>VXRI01000061.1 GCA_009838595.1 Chloroflexota bacterium
ACACCGGGCATGCATGGATGTAACGGCAGCAGGGATTTTTAAAGGGCTAAGCGCTATTTTGCTCGGCATCGTTGGCTTGAGGTGGCAAATGAAACGCCAATCGACCCGGCTTCAAGAGGCGATAGATACACAGGGACGAGAGTTGCGCGCCGAGATGAAGGAGCAAGGTGAAGACATTAAGGCGCAAGGAGCAAGGGCGTCGCAAGCAGAACTGGAGCAGGCGCGGCTCAATGGCGTGAACAGTGTTCTGTTGCGACAGGCACATACTCACGAGAACTTGGACGGTGCCGACTGATATTTCTCACATCCGCTTCAACGCATCCACCGCCGCCCAATACCCACACATCCCGTGCACGCCTGCGCCCGGCGGCGTCGATGCAGAGCATAGATATACGCCGTCGATAGGCGTTCGGTATGGCGAGAACGCCGACACCGGACGCGCGAAGAGTTGCCGTAGCGTGTTTGCGCCGCCGCCAATGTCTCCGCCGGCATAGTTGGCGTTGTACGCCTGTATGTCCGATGGCGACATAACGCTACGGGCGAGAATCCGCCGCTTAAAGCCCGGCGCAAAGCGTTCAATCTGCGCTTCGATGCGCTCGGACATATCGTAATCTGATCCGTTCGGCACATGGCAGTACGCCCAGACGATATGACAGCCGTCTGGTGCGCGTCTGTCGTCGAACATCGTGGGCTGCGCGAGAAGCACGAACGGCCGCTCCGGATGCTCGCCGCGCCATATGGCAGCTTCGGCGTCCGCGATTTCCCCAAGCTTGCCGCCCAAATGCACCGTTCCCGCCCCGGCACACTCGGCTGCCGTCCACGGTATTGGTGTGTCTAGCGCCCAATCCATCTTGAACACGCCCGGTCCATATTGAAATGCGTTAAGTTTGCGCCTATAACGCTGCGGCAGTCTATCGCCGCCAATCTGTGCTAGCGCGCGCGCGCCAATGTCCAGCAGCACGGTTCGCGATCGCGGCAGTTCGTCCAGTGACCGCACTCTTTCACCCGTAATTACCTCGCCGCGGAGCGCTTGCAGGTACGAAACCATCGCGTTCGTGATGCTCTGCGCGCCGCCGCGTGGCATCGGCCATCCGACCGTGTGTCCGGCGACTTGCAGGACAAGCCCAGCCGCCGCTGAACCCCTGAATTCCAACGGCGTAACCGAATGCGCCGCAATGCCCGCGAACAGGGCACGCGCCTTGTCTGTCCGCAGCCACGCATCCGCTAATCCACGCGCCGATCGCATCGCCTTCAAGCCGAACCTGCCCATCGCGATAGGATTGCGCGGCAGGCGCGCCGGTCCTAGCGCACCACGCGCAATCTTGTCCCAGTCTCGCACTAACGGCGACATTAGTCGGTTATACGCCCGCGCGTCGTTGCCGAGCGCGTTCGCGGTCGCATCGACATCTCGGTAGAGCAGGGCAGCGCCGCCGTCTTCAAGCGGGTGCGCCACAGGATAGCGCGGGTGTATCCACTCTAATCCATATTCGTCGAGCGGCAGCGTGCTGAGGAACGGCGATCCGATCGCAAGCGGGTGTAGCGCAGAGCATACATCGTGCTGAAAGCCGGGGAGCGTCAGTTCCATAGTGCGTGCGCCGCCACCCGGCATGTCCGCTGCTTCTAGCACAAGCACGCTGCGCCCTTCTCGCGCGATCGTTATCGCCGCCGCGAGTCCATTGGGGCCTGAACCTACTACTATTGCGTCATACATTGGCAATTACATGGATGTACAGGACATTCGGGTCAAAGGCAGATGATGATTGATGATGTTCGGCGGGATATGATAGATTGAGGCAATTGCATTAGAGCAATTTTACCAAAGCAACCTTGACTATTGGAGTTCATGTAATGGCTATCAATGTTGTCGTACACGGCGTTATGGGCAAGATGGGGCAGCAGGTACTCGACACCGTAACTCACACTCTAGGGATGCAGCCCGTCGGCGCGGCGGACATCACCGCGAGTCAGGGAACGATTGCGCTGCCTGACGGACTGGGCGAAGTGCCGATCTCCGACTCGCTGGGGGATGTGCTGGATGGTGCGGATGTGGTCGTGGACTTCACGAACGCGGACGGCGCGGCATCGGTGCTGCGAACGGCGGCACCGGCAGGTGTAAACATCGTCATAGGCTCGACCGGCATCACGGACGCAACATATCAAGAGGCAGAAAGCCTCGCCGGCGAGCATGATGTCGGTATAATCATCGCGCCGAACTTTGCGATGGGCGCGGTGCTGATGATACACCTTGCGAAGCAGGCGTCGCGCTTCTTCGACTACGCCGACCTGACCGAGATGCACCATGAGGCGAAGATAGACTCGCCATCCGGCACTGCGCTCGCTATAGCGAACGCCGCCTTGGAAGGCAAGCCTGAGGGCTTCATCGCGCCGCAGTCCGAAAAGGAGCTGTTGGTAGGCGCGCGCGGGGCGACACACCAAGGCGTAAGCGTCCACAGCGCGCGAATGCCGGGCAGAGTGGCACACCACGAGCTAGTCTTCGGCGCGCTAGGACAAACCCTGACAATCCGCCACGACTCCGTCAACCGCGAGAGTTTCATGCCCGGCGTAACGCTGGCAATTAACGAAGTGGGGAACAGAAAGGGATTGACTGTGGGCTTGGACAAGATAATGGGGCTATAGGCAGC
>VXRI01000255.1 GCA_009838595.1 Chloroflexota bacterium
GTTCTCGTTCACGCGGCGATTGTGATTGCCAAGTATTGGCTCAAGTAAGGCGAGTTTATGGCGAATTTCGACTTTGTGTGAAAAACATTGACAATCCAAATCTGTCTGAATAACATTGTAATTCATTGATAGTAGGTATTAGAGTCCGATATATGTGTCTCTCAATCACATTACGGCTAGGCGTACGGAATGCGTCAATGACTTCCCGGTCGTATCTTGAACATTAGACCATATAGGTTTACACCAAGAGGTTTAGAACGAATTGGAGGGAAATATGAAGATTAAAGCCACATGGTTACTAGGAATTGTTGCAGTTGCGGCAATGGTGCTGGTCGCTTGCGGCGGCGCTGATGAAGCACCCGCGGCAGCCGCGCCCGAAGCGCCCGCGCAATCTGCGCCTGCACCGGCCGCGCCCGCGCCCGCAGCGCCTGCACCGGCGGCTCCGGCAGCAACCGCAGCGCCGTCTGCGCCCGCACAGGCGGCTCCGGCAGCAACCGCAGCGCCGGTGCAGCCCACGCCCGCTCCTGAGATTCCGACGGAGCAGGTCGCAGTTACAATCACCGTGGCGTTCGACAATGTCGGCACGCCGCAGTTCCGAAATGTGAAGGGCACTTGGCCCGACGTATTGTTCCACGGCTTCTTCGGTTTCCAAGAGCCGTTGCTTGGCTGGGAGCCCACCTATGACGACCAGGGCAACCCCATTCGCTCCACCGGCGAGGCTTGCCACGCGCCGTTCGTCGCCACAGGCTGGGAGTGGGAACTCCCTGGCAAGGACGGCGGCACGGTCAAGATGGACGGCAAGGAGCTTGAGAACTTCGATGCCGCTGACCTGTCCGATCCGGATAACCAGGGCATCATTAGGGTATTCATCCAAGAGGGAATCGACTTCTACAGAGCAGAGTCGGACGGACTGGTGAAGATGGGCCCCCTCACGGCTGAGGATGTGGCGTGGTCTTTCAACGATGCCGGCTCGGAGAACACCAACTCCGCGCACTCCAACTCGTCGCAGGCTTATGAATACTACAAGCCGTGGCGAGCGGAGAGCGAGTATGTCGCGGTCGCTGAGAACCGCGCCTTCCGCTCGGACGGCCTCCAGGACGCTTCGTCCATCTGCCAGGACGCGATATGGATCCAGTCCAAGTCATACAACGACGAACTGGAAGCTGCAGGCAATGAAGATGGGACGTTCGGCTTCCCCCATGGTTCGGGTCCGTTCGTAGTGGAAGAGTGGCTGCCCGCCGAGCGGATAAACGCCGTAGCTCGCGTTGACCACTGGCGGCAGTCCGCTCCGTTCCAGAGGCTGATTTTCGTGCAGGCGAATGAGGCGCAGCAGCGCTCGGCAATGCTCCAGACCGGGGCAGCCGATATCGCCATGGCATCCATTCAGGACGTCGGACGGCTAGAGAACGAGGGCTTCAAGTTCCACGAGGGCCTTGACGCCATCAACGGCAACTTCTACTACTTCTCGGGCAACCTCTGGGCGTTCAAGTATCCGCCGAACTCGACGCTTGGCGAGGAAGACCTGTCCGGAAAGCCGATTTTGAGGAAGGGTTTCCTTCCCTCCAACAAGTACCCGTGGATTGGCGATCCTCGCCTTGAGTGCGTGGACATAGACCGCAGCGACCCGGCCATTCAGGACACGCCGGGCGCGGGCTGCGATGTTGCCAACTTCAGCGGCATGTATGAGTTCGACGGCTTCGATTCGCGGTTTGAAGAGGGCGCTGTAGGCTTCGACTACACTGACACCGATAGGTTCTCCTACGAGACGCCGCGCATGATAAGCGCGAAGAAGTTCCGCCAGGCTCTTGCCTACGCGATCGACCGCGAGCTAATCGCAGCGTCGGTTACGGGTGGTTACGGTGGCGCAGTTTATGGTGGGGCGTTCCCCGGCATGACAGTTCACCAGACGCACCCTGAGTACAAGGATCGCTGGAGCTATGCGTTCGACCCGGACAAGGCACAGGCGCTTCTGGCAGAGTCGGGTGTTGCGCCCGGCTTCGAGTTCGAATTCTTCTGCTCGCAGGGCAATGGCACCTCGCTTGAGGTCTGTGAAGCCGTAGTCGGACAGTGGAAAGAGAACCTAGGACTTGAGCCTTATATCGACAGCACGCAGTACTCATCGCGCCGCCCGACAATGCTCGGCCGCGAGATTCATGTGCCGTGGATGACGCGCTGGGGCCCCACGAGCAAGCATGGCAGGCTCGGCGAGGGTGGCGGCACGCTGCCGGGCGGCGGCTTGTGGCCGCTTCCCGCCGGTGGCTGGAACCCGGGCATCGAGGACAACCGCTGGTGGCAGAACCGCGAGGATACCCGAATTCAGAAGAAGGGTTCGGATGACAACCTGTCCACCCGTGAGCAGATTCTCGACTGGGCATACGATATGACCCTGTCAACCGGTACGGTGGAAGTTCCTGTACTCATCGGTTTCAATCCTGACACCGTTGAGAGTTGGAACCTCGCACCATACGAACTTCCCAACTCGTTCGAGACGATCGTTCCCGCTGGGCAATAATCAGTTAGACTAAAAGTACGGCAGCCAGACAATGTTGTAGTCTGGCTGCCGTCAATCAATGTATAAGCAATAAGCATTGTCAGCCCAACCTGTTTCGCAGGAATGATCTGACCAACATGATTG
>VXRI01000382.1 GCA_009838595.1 Chloroflexota bacterium
CACGCAAGCGTTGCTCAGACGCTTCGAACGCAACGGCGAAATCATCACGCAAGCGCTGCTCAGACGCTTCGAGCGCAACGGCGAAGTCTTCGCGCAGGCGTTGCTCAGACGCTTCTATTTCTGAACGAAACTCCCGGATGAGCGTCTGAACGATCTGTTCCAAATCCGCTTTGGTAGTGAATTCGGTATCGGGCGGCAGTTGCGATGCCTGAGTAACCATACAGTCTCCTTGTGGACTCTAGCCACAATGATACACTATATTGCGGCACCGCGTTGCAGTCTCATTCGTTATTTCGGCGCTTTGCCCAGCGTATTTGTGTCAAGTTTTGCAAAGCGTGATATTATGTACGGCAGTTTCAGCGATGCGCGCTTGATGGCGATTGATGATGCACGATGGCAACGCACAACGCTTAGCGACGCGATGACTGGCGGAGCGAGTTTGATTTGACGCTGCTGCAACGATTTGGGCTTACTCCGGATGAGATTGACCGGCGCAGCCTTGAGATGGTCGAAGACGCTATACCTCCGACGCCGCATCTGACGGCGCGCGAGCGGTATGTGCTCGGGCGCATCGTGCGCGCTGAGGGCGAGCCGCAGATTGTCGGGGCGGTGCGGTTCAGCGACGGCGCGGTTGAGCGAGGCATGGCGGCTATCCGCACCGGCGCCACCATCGTTACCGATGTGCGTATGGTCGAAGTAGGCACATCGAAGGCGTTGCTGAGACGCACTGGCAATCCGATTACCACTATGATAGACGCACCCAGCATTGCGGAGCGCGCGAAACGGGAGGGTATCACGCGCTCCGCAGCCGCTATTCGCGAGCTGACACCACAGATTGACGGCGCAGTCGTCGCCGTGGGCAACGCCCCGACGGCGTTGCTCGCGCTCCTAGACTGCGTGGACGAAGGCACAGCAACACCGGCACTTATCATCGGCATGCCGGTAGGCTTTGTCGCTTGCGCCGAGTCGAAAGACGAACTTGTCAAGCGCTCCGTGCCGCATATCACGATTCTGGGCAATCGCGGCGGCAGCAGCGCGGCGGCGGCGACGCTGAATGCTCTGCTATCCTTGACTATGGAAGATGCAATATGACCAGCGAGACAGGGAACGCGAGGGCCGCCGAAATGACATCTGATACTATGACATCCGGCAGACGGAACGGCGCATCGCCGGGTGCCGGTTGGGGCGTGGTGCTGCTTGCTCACGGCAGTCAGCGCGGCAACCATACGATAGACGGGCTGCGCGATATGGTGCGGCGTCTGCAATCCCACCTCGGTGAAGACAACGCCAAAGTCAGGATGGCGTGCATGGAGTTCATCCAGCCGGATTTGCCCAAGGCAGTCGCGGGTTTGGTGGCAGACGGCTGCACGGACATCACCGTTATGCCGTTCCTGCTGGGGCAAGGCACGCACAGCACGGAAGATCTCGCCGAAGGAATGGAACGCTCGCTGGAAGCAGACCCGCACATCCGCATCAAGGCGACTGCGGTGTTCGGAGCTGATCCGGCGCTGGTAGAAATAGTCAGGCAGCGTGTTCAGGCGCAGGTGTCGCAGCGGAACGGCAGCGCAGGTTCGATCACGACAGGCACGACAGACGCGCCTATGGGCGTGATGCTGGTCAAGGCAGGCACGCGCTCGCAGGCTGAAGACCACCTGTGGCTGTACGAGATGGGGCGCATGCTCGAAGAGCAGCTCGGCGCGGGATTTGCGGTGGCGGTGGCGCAGTCTCACTTTGGCCCGCCCACGATGGAAGAGGCGGCGGCGGACTTGGTGGAACGGCAAGGCGCGGCGTCCGTCACCTGCGTGCCGTACATCTTCTTCCCCGGGCTGATACTGACGCGGAACATCATCGGCGGCGTGAAAACACTGGAGCGGAAATATCCCGGCGTTGGATTCGCCGTTACGCCAACTCTCGGCGTGGACGATGGGCTGGTTGAGCTTACGGCGCAGCGCATCCTAGACGCGGCATACGATTAGCGTGGTATAGCAAGATGGCAAGGCGAGAAAGCGATTACAGCCGCCCGACGGTGCGAAGACGCGGCATGCGAACCGGCTATACGACGGGAGCATGCGCTGCCGCCGCCGCGAAAGCAGCCACTCTCGCACTGCTCATGGGTGAACCACAGCGCGAGGTTACGATACGCCTGCCCATCGGTAAGGACGCCACATTTCAGATTGAGCGGTGCGAGATAAAATCGGACGATGTGATTTTTCGGAACATCGTTAACGGCACTGATACAACTACTTCGACTGCGCTATGCTCCGTGATTAAGGATGGCGGCGACGACCCTGATGTTACTTCAGGCGCGGAAATATGCGCGAGAGTTTGGACGGATGACACCGTAAGTCGCGTTGACAGCACAAGTGGCGAGAGCGGTGTAGGCTTCAATAGAAGTGTTAACGGTGCGAGTGG
Organism: Chloroflexota bacterium; assembly: GCA_009838595.1. Taxonomy (GTDB): domain Bacteria; phylum Chloroflexota; class Dehalococcoidia; order Lucifugimonadales; family JADFKI01; genus Bin90. The sequence continues at coordinate 2,413 of VXRI01000382.1, forward strand.
CGCTGACGAAGTTAGCGTAACTCTGCGCGGTGGCGAGGGAGTGGGCACGGTGACCAAGCCCGGCACGGGCATAGATGTCGGCGACGCTTCCATAACTCGCGTGCCGCGCCGCATGATTACGCAATCCGTACAGAATGCAGCGAAGAGCATGGGCGGTGCGGGCTCGTTTATTGTGGAAATATCCGTCCCGGGCGGACATGAAATCGCCAAGAAGACGGACAACCCGCGTCTGGGCATTGTGGACGGCATATCCATTCTCGGCACGACGGGGGTGGTGCAGCCGTTCTCCACTGCCGCTTGGCGGGCGAGCGTGAATGTCGCCATCAATGTAGCGGCGGCGAACAATCTGGCGCATATGGTCATCACCACCGGCACGCAGTCCGAGCTGTTCGCCAAGCGCTGGCTCGCGCTGGAAGATATGGCGTATGTGAATGTGGGCATATTCACCGGCTCGGCGCTGGAACGGTGTGTGCGGAACGGCATCCCACGCGCGACGCTGGTCGGCATGGTCGGCAAATTCTCCAAGATTGCTATGGGTTACTTCGTTACGCATGTCGCCGGCAACAAGGTCGATCCTGCGTTCCTCGCATCGCTTGCGGCTGAGTGTGGCGCGAGCGACGATGTGCAGGCGCTGATGCGTGATGCGGCAAGCGGCAGGCACTTTCAGGAAATTGCGCTGGAACACGGCGCGATGCAGGTGTTCGACTTGATGTGCGAGCGCGTGTGCGACGAGGCTCGCCGCTATTTGAACGGCAAGATGCACGCCCGCGATGCCGACCTACGCGAACGCGCGAACGACCTGATTATCGACGCGATATGCTTCGACTTCGAGGGCGATATTCTTGGCAAGGCGAGCACATCGGCGGCGGGCATTCCACTCACGGCTGCGTCAGATGGCTAAGGCGCGCGCTGGCAACGGCGCGAGAGGCACGGGCGAGAGCGCTGCGAATCGTCCGCTTGGTCTGCCGGACGACGCATTCTCTCAGAAACGCCCTGTTCGTGGACTCATCACCAAGTCGGAAGTGCGCGCGGTGAGCTTGTACAAGTTGGGATTGCGGCGCAACAGCGTAGTGTGGGATGTTGGCGCGGGCAGCGGTTCGGTCGCGCTCGAAGCGGCGCTCATCGCGTCCGAAGGCACGGTGTACGCGGTAGAACGAGACGGCGAGTGCGTGGATATGCTGCGACACAATATCGCAAATCTCGGCCCTTCGAATATCATAGTGGAAGCGGGCGAGGCGCCGGGCGCGCTTGACGGGCTGCCCGCGCCGGACTGCGTGTTTGTGGGCGGTGGAGGCAACAAGCTCGCGGACATATTGGAATGCGCTGTGTCTCGGTTGAGTGCGGGCGGGCGTATCGTGGTGAACCTTGCGGCTATCGAACGCGTGCAGACTGCGCGGGCTTGCCTTATCGGGCTAGGCTTCGATGTGGAAACGACGATGATAAGCGCATCGCGCGGCAGTGCGCTGCCCGACGGCACGACACGGCTGGCGGCGCAGAACCCGGTATTTATCGTTACGGGGATTGACACGGACAGTCAGGATAAACGGGATAGATAGGCAAGATGGATAAGATAGGCTGCTTGTATGGGGTTGGCGTGGGGCCGGGGGATCCGGAACTTTTGACATTGAAGGCGGTGCGCGTGCTGCGGGACTCGCCGGTTGTGTTCACGCCGCAGGCTGTGGGCAGCGCGGACAGCCTCGCGCTCACGGTGGCGCGACACCACATCGACGAATCGAGGCAGCGGCTGATATACGCCGAGGTCGTGATGGGCGGTACGTCGGACGATGTGTGGACCGAAGCCGCCGAGCGCATTTCACGCTACCTGCTAGGCGGCGAGGATGTGGCGTTCCTGACGCAGGGCGACCCGCTTCTGTACGGTTCGTTCATGTATGTGATGGTGAAAGTTCAAGCACTGTATCCGGATATCCCGATAGAGGTAGTGCCGGGCGTAACATCCATCACGGCATCCGCGTCTCGCGCGAAGATTCCGCTCGTGTCGCACGCGGAACGGCTCGCCGTGCTGCCCGCGATGTACGGCATCGACGACCTGCGCGATGTGCTGGCGCGCAACGACACGGTGGTGCTGATGAAGGTGAACCGCAGGGCGATGGCAGCGGTGTCGCAGCTGGAAGCGGACGGAGAACTGAGCCGCTGCGTGTTCGTGCGAAGGGCAACCACGCCACGCGAGCGGGTCGAGTTCAGCCTGCAAGAAATATCGCCATCGGAAACGGACTACTTCTCGATGCTGATACTTAGCAGAGCCAACATCGATGAAGAGGATGGGCAGGATGGTTAGTCATGATGGATAATCTAGGCGAAGGCAAGGTCTATTTTATTGGCGGCGGTCCGGGCGACCCGGAGCTGCTGACGCTGAAGGCGAAGCGCATTATCGACTCGGCGGATGTGATCATCTACGCGGATTCGCTGGTGCACCCGTCTGTGTGTGATGGAGCCAAGCACGGCGCGCAGATTATCGGCAGCAAGACAATGACGCTGGACGAAATCAGCGAACTAATGATAGACGCGGCGCGTGAGGGCAAGCTTGTCGCGCGTGTGCAGAGCGGAGACCCGTCCATCTACGGCGCGGTGCTGGAGCAGATGCGCCTGTTGGACTCTGCGGGCGTGGACTACGAAATCGTGCCCGGTGTCAGCGCGGCATTCGCGGCGGCGGCAGTGCTGAAGACCGAGTTCACTGTGCCGGAAGTGTCCCAGACAGTGATATTCACGCGGCTGGAAGGGCGAGTGGCAATGCCTAGCGGCGAGAAGCTACGCGACCTAGCGGCGCACGGCTGCACTCTGGTGATTTTCCTCAGCATCACACGCATCAACAAAGTCGTCAGCGAGCTGAAGGCGGGCGACGCATACGACGATGACACTCCGGTCGCAGTGGTCTATCGCGTGGGCTGGGAAGACGAACTTGTCATCACAGGAACGCTGGGCGACATCGCGCCGAAGGTCAAGCGCGCGGGCATAACTCTGCAAGCGTTGGTGCTGGTAGGCGCGGCGTTCGACACGGACATACGGCAGCTCGAAGCTGCGGGCACGGCGGCGACATCGCACCTGTATTCGTCCAACTACACGCACTTATACCGCCGCGCCGTAGATTTCGCCAAAAGCGAATCGGTGCATCAGCGCGCGGGCGATGGCTGACACAACGGCGATTGTCGCCATATCGCGGCGCGGCGCGGTAATTGGCGCGCGGGTGCGCAATGCGCTTGGCGGGAATGCCGCGCTGTATGCGGAGCAACGCTTCCTTGGCGACGCCATTTCCGTCCAGACCGTGCAAAAACCATCCCCCGTTCATCCTGCCCCTGTCGAAGGACAAGACCATCAGCCCGCGCAAAACGCCATACCCTTCGACCTGCCCGCGCGGCCCCTTGTGGCGCGGCTGTTTGTCGAGTGCGAGCGGCTTGTGCTGATGATGCCCGTGGGCGCGGCAGTCAGGCTGCTCGCGGCGCACATCGGCGACAAGCATTCGGACTGCGCCGTCGTGTGCGTGGACGACGGCGGGCGTTTTGCGGTTAGCCTGCTATCCGGGCATATCGGCGGCGCGGACGCCCTTGCGGAGCAAGTCGCGCGCGCGATTGACGCAACTGCGGTCATCACATCGGCGTCGCATGCGCTGAACACCATAGCCGTTGACCTGCTGGGCGCGGCTCTAGGCTGGCGCATCGAGGCGAGTTCGCAGATGGTTACGCGGGCGAGCGCGGCGATGGTGAATGGCGAACCTGTCGGGATTTATCAAGATTCCGGAGAGCGCGACTGGTGGGACACGAACAGGCCGCTGCCATCGAACATAACCGTTTGCGACACGATAGACGCGCTGGCGGCGTTCCCCAATGCGCTGGTGATAAGCGACCGCACCGATGTGTCCGAGCGTGTCGCGGCGCAGGGACACAGGACGCTTGTCGTGTACAAGCCACGCAGTCTTGTCGTGGGGATTGGCAGCCGGCGCGGCGTGGATTTCGCCGAAGTCGATGCGTTGCTGCGCGACACATTCCGCGCAAACAGGCTTGCTATCGAGAGCGTGCGCTGCATCGCCACGGCAGAGCTAAAGCGCGACGAGGCGGGCATCAACATGCTTGCCGAGCATCTAGGCGTTCCCGTGCTGCATTACGAAGCGGACGAGTTGAACGCCACGCCGGGTCCGTCGGGCGCGTCGGAGTCGCAGCGACTGCTGGGCATCGTTGGCGTGGCAGAACCTGCGGTGCTGCTGGCGTCGGGCGCCGACATCATCGTGCCGAAAGTGCGATCGGAGAGCGCGACGCTGGCGGTGGCGAGGATCGTTCATGAAAACATTTAGATGAAGACACGCAAGCGAGGGAAAATCGCCCGTCCCGCCGCCGTTCTTTGCAGTATTTCCATAGTCACGGCTTCACTAGCGGCACGCAGTTGAGCTGAATCCGTAGGGTTTGCAGGAATGTCACACGGCAACAACCATTGGGGCTGTTCTGTGTGTAGATTGTCTAGCGGGGCGCGTGGTAGCACAACTGCATCACTTGTTGACCTGTCAGCATCAGGTAGAATGTCGGGGTCTGCATATCCGATTCCTACGTTTGCCAATACGAAAATCGTCGCGGTGTCCCCTCGTCGAACGGAATCACCAAGAGTGTTGATGAGTCGGATTTGCTGCCTTCCACCTGTAAAGGACGCTTTGACGGAAATTTGATGTTGCCCAACTACAATGTCTTCTTCATCAACGCCAAGTCCTCTCGCTCTCGCGTTTGTAACGCCTACACACCTCATCGCCGTTGTAAGTATCCTTTCAGTGCCTCCACCCACGATGAATCGATTTTCCCTGACGCTTGTTCCGTATTCACCAATCAAGATGCCAAGCGCGCGTATTATCTCATCAAGCACGTCGGTAGAATCTTCAAGGCCTCGCCGGAATTGCAGGAAGATTTGCCTATGTGGTTCGTATATGGATGGCATATCCTTCCCTGTTTTCCTGTATCAACCGAGGGTGAATTTGTTCATCGCTATTAGTATAACTCGTTGCGAGGTTCAGCGAGGTTTTCTCAAATTTGGCGATCAGCTGTTTAGCGCGTAGGCGCAACGGCTCAGTAAGCCGTTCTTTAGCATACTCGATATATTTCTCTTCAGAGTCGTATCCAACAGTATTCCGCCCAAGAGCAAAGGCGACCTTTGTCGTTTGCCCAGAACCTACGAATGGGTCAAGCACAATGTCGCCTTTGTAGGAGTACAGGCTGACGACGCGGTATGGGATTTCTTCAGGGAATGGGCACGGGTGATCGATAGTTCTGGGAGGAACAGGAGCAATGTGCCAGATGTTGTTTGCCACATCCTTCTTGAATAAGTCGTCAATCTCAAATTTGCTTGCTCCCTGGTATTCATTTGCTTGTTTGTATATCTTATGACCGGGTTTTCGGAACATTAGGATGTACTCAGTCATAATGTTGGGATAGTAATATCCAGGGTAAGGTTTCTGGATAAACGAACCAGCTCTTCTTACTCCTGCGGTAGTTTTATGCCAAATGATGTCCTGGTGGAATTCCCAGCCCGCTGACACCAGTCTAGCCGTGATGTCAAAGGGAACGGGCACGTGCCTACCATCCATAAGTACAGTGCCGATTACTATGGCGCAAAACCCGCCAGGTTTAGTCACTCGAAACACTTCTGAGAATATCCGGGTCAACAAATGCAAGTATTCGTCGTAGCCTTCAAAACCATTGTTATACTTGCGAGTGCGGTACCATTCGCTGCCATCCCCATTGGCATGAATATCGTAGTCAATGGCGTTCCAATAAGGTGGAGAGGTCACCGTCAGAGCGATGGCGTCATTCTCTATTTCTGTCATTCGCTCACTGCTACGGCAGTAAAATAAAGCGTCAGCCATTAGGTGCTCCTATATTCGGAATGCCAAGATATTAGCACTTATGTACTTGGCATGCAAGCGAAAAGCAGTCTTCTTTTGAGACAGATTTGTCTGCGAAGTTTGGGGAAAGCAATTTCTGCGTCGCAGCTAGTCCACCAAAAAGCGCCGCAGCTCCGCTACCAAGAAGTCAGGGTTGTCCGACGCGACCGGATGTCCCGAGTCCGGCACTTCAATGAACTGCAGGGACGGCTGCAATTCGCGCATTCGCGCCACTATTTCGGGCGACAGGAAGTCGCTTTCGGCGCCTTTGAGTTCCAGAATGGGGCAGCGTATCTGCGCCCACTTCTCCCACAGCAACGGCACTTCGTTCGCGCCAAAGCTGCCGTTAATCCAGAACAGGTCCGGGTCTTGCTTGGGGACATACTTTCCCGCGTAGTTGAGCCGCAAGCCGTGCTGCGCGGTGGTGCGATAGTACTCCGCGGATGGACGCGGGTTCCCCTGCATGCTGTGTTCCACATACTCGTCGATGCTGCGCCAACCGAGCGGACGGCGGTTCATGCCGCCAATCTGCTTCTGCGCGGACGCTACGCTCATCTCCGGACCGTAGTCTAAACAGACTAGATGCTTGAGGTGCGTCGGGTTGTCGCCGGCGTACGGGATGGCGTTGCGCGCTCCGAGCGATGCGCCAACATAGTCGCACGGCACGATGCCGACCGCCTCTGCAAATACGGCGAGATCTTCGGCGAACGCGGTTACGGCATATCCCTCGCGGGTGTGCGAAGAATCGCCGTGTCCGCGCTGGTCGATGGCGATGACGCGGAATTCGTTGCGCAGCTCGCGGGCGATGTGGTCCCAGTTGTGCGCGTTGCCGCCCTGCCCGTGCACCAGCAGCAGGTTACGCGGCGAATCGCCGCCCCAGTCGAGGTAGTGGATGGTCAGTCCATTGACATCGATATAGTGATCGGTGGGCGTGGCGGTCATGGCGCAGTCTCCCGTGCGGGTGTATGTGGATGAAAGTTTGAAAATGGGGAGGCACAAAAGCAAACCGCCCTGTGCAAGGGGGAAACACAAGGCGGCTTTGCGAGTACATTCTCGGTATTGGCGTGCAGTAGTGTTAGTCGCGGAGGCGCGGCTATCGGACGCGGCGGCGGCGGATGCGGCGTAGGCTGCGCTGCTTATCGAGGCGCGCCTGCTCGCCCTTGGAGCGGAAGAAGCGCCGGTTGCGTAGCTCACGGAGAATGCCGGAGCGCTGCATAGTAGTCTGGAAGCGCCTAAGCAGCGCCTCGGGATCTTCGCCTTCGCGTAGGGTTACATAAGCCAAGTGTGTTTCCTCCGTGTGTCATTGCAGCGAGGGGATGGGCGGCGCATGCTGCGTAACGATGCGTAGCGCAACGGTGCACCCAATCGGACAAAGTATAACACAAAGGGCATGGGTTTGTCAGGCGTGGTTGTGAGCAGAGCGCGCCCATCCTAGCCTTCCCCTTGGCAGCCCCTAATTAGGAAAGGGACTTACTCTGCCTATCCTGACAATCGATCTCTTTTCTCATATCGGAACGCTAAAGAGATTATCAGAGTCCGTGTGCTTGTATGGACGCAATGACATGGGCATGGGGAATAGCGTTTCCTTCTAGGTGTTCAAGCGTGTTCTGCCACCGTTCGTGGTGAGCATGTCGAACCACGCGCCCCTGAGTTCTCGTCCTTCAACATGCCCTTCGACTGCGCTCAAGACAGGATCAGGACGAACGGGGTTTTTAATTTAATCCACTTGAATGGAAACGCTATCGGCATGGGGACTTATCCCGCCTATTTTGTGCCGTACATTGATGTCAATTACTGCATTTTTATTCGTGAAACTTGACACAATGTTGCGCTTCTCGCTACAATTCAGTTTTAATGACATATAATGTCGTAAGGCTGTGCGCTGTGGAGGTGAATTGGATGTATTTCAATGTTTCGCAGTTGCTGAAGGACTCTAATGGCTCTTCCCGATTGTATGAAGTGAATGACTTCACGAACGTGCGGGAGGGTGCGCCGATGACGCCTATCTGCGGCACGGTGTCGATGCTGCGCACGGATGCCGGTATTTGGATGAGCGCGCAGTTGTCAACATATTTCGACTGCGAGTGTAGCCGCTGCGCCGTCGAGATGGAACAACTCGTGCGGATGAACATCGAGGAGGAGTATCTGCCCGAAGCGGATGTCAATACCGGCGCAATCCTGAACATTCCGGACGACATGGCGGACAACTTTTACATCGACCGCACGCACACACTAGACATGAGCGAGGCTGTTCGACAATACTTCGGCTTTAGCATGCCGTTCAAGCCAGTTTGCCGAGAAGATTGCAAGGGGCTATGCTTGACTTGCGGTATTGACCTCAACGAAACTGAGTGTTCTTGCGATATGGTGATACGAGACCCGCGATGGGGACCGTTGCTGGCGTTCGCATCGCCGCAAGAGCCGAATTACAACTGAAGCCATGACCTCCCTGCCCTTCTCTGGGGACAGGACTTAATGGACCTGACCTTTAACACTTCTTCGATTCACAGACTTACATTATTAAAGAAAGCGTAGGTTACAAGAATGCCACCACTGCCTAAGAAAAAACACTCGAAGGGACGGCAAGGCGGCCGCAAGGCGCACTTCGGAATGAAGCCAATGACGCTGGCGGTTTGCCCGCAGTGCCGCTCCGTTCGTCTGCCGCATAGGGCGTGCATTGTCTGCGGCAACTACAACGGACGCAGCGTAACATCCGGCACTGCCACATCGGCGTCGTTCGAGTAATTTCATACGCAATATTCCCGTTTATTCCCCCCGGTTTACCGGAGAATGCAACCGAAGACAGGAGATTTGCACATGACTCTTAGTTTTATGCCGCAGACGCAGGGTGCGAAGATGGGCTTTTTGTTCCCCGGACAGGGCGCGCAAGCCGTAGGTATGGGGAAGCAGCTTTACGAAGAATCGCCGGCGGCGCGCGAAGTGTTCGAGCAGGTTGACGACGCGCTGGGACGCTCACTTTCGAGCATTATGTTCAACGGTCCCGAAGATACCTTGCGACAAACCATCAACGCGCAGCCGGGCATCATGGCGGTGAGCCTCGCGTGCATGAAGACTATGCAGGAACGGCTCGGCGACGATATGCCGCAGCCCGCTATGACCGCAGGCCACAGCCTCGGAGAATACACCGCGCTGGCAGTATCCGGCGTGCTGGATGTTGGCGATACGGCGTTTCTGGTGCAGCGGCGCGGCGAACTGATGCAAGTCGCATGCGACCAGAACCCCGGCACGATGGCGGCTATCATCGGGCTGGACGAGATGACGCTCGAGCAGATTGCCGTGGAGACAGGCACATATGTGTCCAACATCAATACGGCAGAGCAGATTGTCATCAGCGGCGACAAGCTTGGTGTCGCGCGGGCGTGCGACCTCTCTACGGCACGCGGAGCGAAGAAAGCCATCCCGCTGCGCGTAGGCGGCGCGTTCCACTCAGGGCTGATGGAACCGGCGCGCGCAGGGCTTATCGAAGCCATCAACAGCGTGCAGTTCAACGCCCCGCAGATTCCAATTGTCGGCAACTGCGACGCGCAGCCGCTGAACACGGCGGACGATGTAAAGCGCGAGCTCATCACGCAGATTTGCGGTTGCGTGCAGTGGAAGCGCACCGTGGACTATATGTTGGACTCCGGCGTCAACGATTTCATCGAAGTGGGGCCGGGCAAGGCGCTATCCGGCATGGTCAAGCGCATATCGCGGCGCTCGCAGATTACCGCAGTCGGCGATATGGAATCCATCCTGAATCTGAGCAGGAACTAGGTTCGTGGCAGAAGTAGTCTCGCTCCGTTCGGACGCGAAGGCAGACACGGCATCTAACGCACGGGGCATAACGGCGCGGCGCAGAACGCGGGCGCTGGTTATGCAGGCGCTGTACGAGGCCGACACAGTGGAACACAGCGCGGCAGATGTGCTCTCCGAGCGGCTGTCCGATGCGGCATTGTCGCGCCGGGACGCGGAGTTCGCGCGCGGGATGCTGGACGGCATCTTTTCAAGCGCGGCGGAAATAGATAACATGATATCCGAGTTCGCGCCGCACTGGCCTATCGTTCAGATGGCGGTGGTGGACAGAAACATCCTGCGAATGGCAATCTACGAGGTCATGCTGTCGCAGGACACGCCGCCGAGAGTCGCCGTCAACGAGGCGGTGGAACTGGCGAAGGCGTATGGAGGAGACAGCGCGCCGCGCTTCATCAACGGCGTGCTGGGCAGCGTGATGAGGGCGGCGCGCCGGTAACGCTGCGAACAGGCACATTGCAGACAAGCGCAAAATGCCTGACAAATTTGATACAGAAAATCTTCACTGAAAATCCCGGAGGTATCAGAAGTGGCAACCGTAATGGAACGGGTTCAGGCAATCGTCGCAGACAAGCTCAGCGTCGATGAGGCCGAGGTATTGCCGGAAGCGTCCTTCATGGAGGACTTGATGGCAGACTCGCTCGACTTAGTCGAGCTCATCATGGCTTTTGAAGAAGAGTTCAGCGATGAAGACACGACCATCGAAATCTCGGACGAAGACGCCGAGGGGATAACCACTGTGCAGGCGGCTATCGACTTCCTAGCGGCGAACGGCGTAAGCGACGACTAGGCTTTCGCGAAACAACCGAATACTGCTGACTTGTATGGGCAGGATGTAAGGGATATGCTGTTGAAGCAGCGCCCTGTCATCCTGTCTATTCGCGTCTGTTCTACAATCGCCTTATGTCCCTTTCCCCTGGTTTAGGATGGAGGGCAAGCAGAACAACTACTACGAAAGGACAACCTGACAATCACAAGTAAACCGCGCAGACGATAAACGACATGCGACGCAAGGAGGGTAACTATGCGAGCAGCCGTCTATAAGGGAGAGCGCCGTCTTGAAGTGGAGGAGATTGCCACGCCGGTTGCAGGACCGGGGGAGGTGGTGATTCGCGTGCGGTATTGCGCCGTGTGCGGCACGGATGTGCATGCGTTCATGTACGATGTCGCGCCGCCGGGCACGGTGATGGGGCACGAATACTGCGGCACGGTTACGGAAGTCGGCGTGGGCGTTACGCGCTGGCAGGTCGGCGATCGCGTAGTGGGCGGCGGCGGGAATCCTCCGCCGGGCTATGTGCGCACAGGCGCGCGCTTCGACCCGCGCTATAACTACCGCACAATGGGCTTCCCCGAAGGCGCGAAGACTCGCGCCTACGCCGAGTACGTGCTGCTGGAAGACTGGGAGCCGGTGCCAATACCAGACGGCGTGTCGGACGAAGAAGCGGCGCTCGCCGAGCCGTGCGCCGTTACGGTGCATGCGGTGCGCCTGTCTCAGCTGAAGCTCGGCGACAGTGTGCTGGTGATGGGCGCTGGACCCATCGGCTTATTCTGCTTACAGACCGCGCGGGCGGCAGGCGCGACGTCGGTGTACGTCTCCGAGCCGGCTCCGGCGCGCGCGGAGGCTGCTCGCAGGCTTGGCGCGGACGCGGTCATTAACCCGTTCACCGAGAATGTGGAAGAGCGGCTCGTAGAACTGACGGACGGCAAGGGCCCGGACATCGTGTTCGAGTGCGCGGCGGTGCCGAACCCGTCCACGCTCGACAGTGCGCTGAACATCGTGGCGCGCGGCGGGCAGGTGGTGCTGGTGGCTATCGCGTGGGAGCCAACGCCGCTGATAACGCCCGACTGGATGGCGCGCGAGGTGAAGTTGCAAGCGTCGTTCGGCACCGCGCCGGAAGACTGGCGCATCTCGCTAGAGCTCATGCGCGCGGGCTTGGTAAATGTTGCTCCCATGTTGGGCGACACGAATTTCCTGCCGCTCGACGACATTCAGGGCGCGTTCGAGTCGCTGATGAAGCCGTCAAATCAGGTGCAGATGGTCGTCAGGCTGTAGGGCATATACCCTTTACTAACAGGATAATCAGGATGGATGGGATGGAGCCAGGTGCTCGTCCTCTAGCGTTTTTGCCATTTGCAGCGTTTTAGGGGAGAGTTTGCCATCGTATAGCGTATAGCGCGCGTCGAATTCGTCAAGTATCGCCTGTGTTACGGCGTCGTAGGTGGCGCCTTGTACTTCGTCTTCAACGCTGCCGACGGTTTCGGGCCGCCAATCTACGCCTAGCGCGTCGTACACGGGTATCAGGACGTCACGGATACGGTCGCAGTCGCTTGTGACGACCACGCCGCCGACATGCGCCGCGCCCCTGATTAGCCGCTGCCCGACGCCCATCAGCTTGCGCTCGCCGCGCGCATTGACGCTGTGCTGACCGGGGCAGTACTCGCCTGCGACCTCGCCCACTCGCGCGTCGATGCCTAGACTTCGCAGCGCGCGCAACATAATGTCGGCGGTTTCGTCGAAGCGCGCCATCACATCGCCGCGCGGCTTCGTCGTGTCGGGCATCGTCCACGAAAATGCGATAGTGCCGTAGTGGAACACCGCAGCGCGTCCGCCCGCTAGCCTCTCTATCGCCTCGAAGCCGGCAGCGCGCGCAAAGGCGGCAGCGTCGGCGTATCTCGGCGCGCGCGTGTCCTGCGGTCCGAACGCGACGACATCCGCCGGTGTGTAAATCCGCAGTGTCTCAGGTTCATCGCCGCGTGCGACCTGCCGCAGCAACGCCCTCGACACCGCCGTATCCAGCGCGGGAGAGTCGCGGAAATCTTGTCGTGTTAGTCGTATTTTTCGTTTGCTCATGCTAGAAAGGATACCATAGCGCTCTGCCCTATTCTGTACTGCACGGTCCAGTCTGTCTCAGGCTGGGATCTGATTAGGTGCGTAGAATATGCAGACCGCGGGGAAAATATGTCCGTTATCTGTATCGACTGCGGCACTTGGTGGAGAGCGGGTTCTGTGAGCTCAAGGAGTGGCGTGGCATAGCGATGCGCTATGCGAAGAAGGTGTCATCATATTTGGCGAACTGTCACATTCGGGCAATCGCTATCTGGGCTAAAGTGATTTGACGACACACCCTAGAAAGAAACGCTATCTACACTCGAAGGACGATTTCACAAATGTAATCTATATCTGTCATTTCGAACGCATTGTGAAATCGTCTCATCCGATCTGCGGCTTTTGCGTTTTGGCGGTGGACGCTATTATTATGTATTTGTGCCACACACACTTGCTGACCGACTTGCTGAAAATGAAAAGGACATTGCTATGACTATACTTGCTAGGGAAAAGTGCGTTGCCTGCCGCAGGGATTCGCCGCGAGTTACCAATGCGGAGGTCGCGGAGTTGCACCCGCAGGTCGCGGATTGGGATCTGACCGACACGGACGGCATTCCGCGATTGCAAAGGGCATTCAGGTTCAGGGACTTTGGCGGCGCGCTTGACTTTGCCACCAATCTCGGCAAGTCGGCGGACGCCGAGGGACATCATCCGCGCATCACCGTCGAGTGGGGGCGCGTGGGCGTGGACTGGTGGACTCACAAGATTCGCGGGCTGCACCGCAACGACTTCGTGATGGCGGCGAAGACAGACGCGATGTACGCCGAATCCACGCAGTCTATTGACTAGCCTTCGCGTTGCGGTTGCACAATGATGACCGGCTGGCGCTTATTCGTGATTGCCACCCAATCTATGGGCTGGGCGCGCAGGGCTTGTTGCAGGCGCAGAGCATCCGAAAGTGCGGTGGCGGTATCGACACCGGCGAAGTTTGGCTGAAAGAGCGGCAGCAAGCGCACGGCATCGCCTATCTTGACACGCGCGCCGTGTGGATTGCGCCGTGCCGCGTGGTGCATTCCGACCGCCAGCTTTATCAGCGCCGACCAGAAGAATCGCTGCGGATACGGCGTATCCAGCCAAACCTCTTCAAGGACTTCGTGGCATTCCCAATACTGTCCCTCATTGAAGAGGCGCACGGCATCGAATAGATGCGGCGGCGCATCGCCTTGTAGCTGAATCGACGCGGGATGGTACACACCGTTCTCGAGCGCGGCGAGCCACTGCGCTTCCAATTTGCGACGTTGTCCCTTGTTCGCATAACGCGGTAGTGCTTCAGTCATAGTCGATCAGTCGGGCTGGCAGTCTGTCTGGCATAGTAGGTCTATCGGTCTGCACGATGGGAGGTCATCCACTTGCGTGATGTAGATGTTATAGTAATCGGCGCTGGGCCATGCGGCAATATGGCGGCACTGGAACTGGCGCGGCGCGGCGTCAGTGTTGCCGTGCTGGACTGGCGCACGCGAATTGGCGATAAGCTTTGCACGGGTATCATCGGCCGGGAATGCGCGGAACTGTTCGCCCCGGCAGCGGAGCATATCCACGGCGAGGCGCGATCGGCGACCATCGTATCGCCGGCTGGCAGACACTATCGCATCGAGCGCGCTACGACGCAAGCGTACATCGTAAACCGCGTCTCGTATGTCAACGCGGTGGCAGAGCAAGCGCAGCACGCCGGCGCGGAGTACATTCTAGATTCGCGCGTTACCGACATACGCACCGCCGGCACGCACGCAAAGGTTTACGCCGTCGGAGGCAGTACGCGCCGCGAATACACTTGCCGCATCGTGATTCTGGCGTCCGGCTTCGGCTCGCCGCTGCTGCGAATGGTCGGCTTGGACGGCAATAAGAAGACTGCCGGTAATCGCAAGACTAGCGACTGCCGCCGGGACAATTGCCGGGATAATGGCAGCGCCAACGTCGAGTACCTCGTCGGCTATCAGGTGGAAGCGATTGCCAGCGATTTGCACGAGACTGAGGTCTATCTTGGCAGCGGGACGGCGCAAGACTCGTTCGCGTGGCTCGTGCCGCTGTCGGGCAATCGCGCGCTCGTCGGGATGGCGCCGAGACGCCGCGCTAACGGACAGATGGGCGCGTTCATCGACCGACTTCGCCTGGAAGGCAGGATCGACGAACTCGCGGGTGAGCAGAAGGCGTGGGGCATACCGATACGCCCGCTGTCGCCGAGCTACGCGGACAGGGCACTCGTGGCAGGCGATGCCGCAGGGCTGGTCAAGCCCACGACGGGCGGCGGCATATACTACGCGTTCTTGTCCGGGCGAATCGCGGCTGAGGCGGCGCAAACCGCAATCGCACGCCGCAAGTACGCAGCCAACGACCTGCGTGGCTACGAGCGGCAATGGAAGGCGGTATTCGGCAGAGAATTGCGCATCGGATACTACGCTCGGCTGCTGTACGAGACGTTGGGCGACGAACAAATCGAGCGGCTGCTAGACGCGTTCTTGTCCGATGGCGACATCGCGGAATACATAGGCGAGGATGTCGCGTTCGACTGGCACAGCAAGGTTATCCTGAAAGTGCTGCGGCACACTGGCATCCGCCGCGCGCTCGCCACGCTAGGACCGTCTGCCGCGCCGTTCGTAGCCCGACTGCTGCAAGCGCGGGGATAACTGAGCGCTTCTTAGCATCCCCAAGTCTGCTAGGTGTGGGACACCTATGCATAGAACTGATACATCCTGTGCGCGAAGGCGGACGCGCGGGACAGATAGGCAAGAAGGGCAAGTCCAACTACTGATGGATTGTCGGCGGCAAACTCTGCCTTGTGCCGGATCATCTCAGACTCGTTGTGGACTGGGACTGCGTCACGGTGAATGCACATGACAGCAGATTCAATCACCTCATCGAGCGCTTCTCTGACCGTATGGACGTACTGATCGATTTGGGCTTTCACAGCGCCAAAGGCGATCCTTCCAACATCAAGCTCTATCGCAGGGACGAGTGGAACGAGCGTATGAAGGTCGAAACTTGTATTCTCTATGCTGACGGTAGTGTGTCATATCAAGAAGATCCGCCACAGGTCCTGGGATTACTTCAAAATCCTGCTTGCTTACCTTATGATTGCGTTCAACATACTTGTGCAGTGGGAATGGACTCAACCCGATGAATAGAGTGTTGTACATCTCTCCATCGCTCGATTCACACTCTGACTTTCAACTAGCGCCGTCGGTTATTAGACAACCACCGTGCACAGTGCTACCATTCCAACTGCACTTGAAATTGTCAGCGCATACGCATGCACCAGTACATCCGGAGGCCCCTCATGACCGGCAACGCCATAGACTATTCCACGCTCTTCAACAAGGATCTGCCCGCGCCCGCGGCTCAGTTTGAAGGACACCCCAAGTACAACTTCATCGGCGGGCATAGCGACCCAGACTCGGTACCGATGGAAGGGTTTATCGAAGCCGCCACGAATGTGTTCAGCGGCGATCCTAAGTACATGTCCATGTACAGCCTGGACGGCCCGCAGGGCATCCTGCCGCTGCGCCAGTTCGTGGTTGACAAGCTCAGGGCGCATCGCGGCATCGAGATTACGACTGATGAAGTGCTGATTACCTCCGGCTCCGGGCAGGGCATCCAGATTATCAACGATGTGCTGCTGGAAGAGGGCGATACGGTCATCGTGGAGGAGTTCAGCTTCTCCGGCGCGCTGAACTTCCTGCGAAAGCGCAATGTCAACTTCATCGGCGTCAAAATTGACGATGCCGGCATTCGTATGGACCACCTGGAAGAGATACTCGAAGAGTTGCGCGGCAAGGGCATCCGTGCCAAGTACATCTACACGATACCCACGCTGCAAAATCCCAACGGCTCCGTGATGAGCATGGAGCGCCGCCACCGGATGCTGGAACTGAGCGCGGAGTACGGCGTGCCGATATTCGAGGACGAGTGCTACGCAGATCTTGTGTTCGAGGACAAATACGAACCCGCAATCAAGGCGCTGGACGACACCAACCGGGTGTTGCACATCGGCTCGTTCTCCAAGAATTTGGGCCCCGCCATGCGGCTTGGATACATGGTTGCGCCCTGGGAAATTATGAGCCGCTTCATATCCGCCAAGGCAGACGCCGGCAGCGGCGTGATGGACCAACTCATTGTCGGCGATTACTTCACTAACCACTACGACGAGCACATTCAAAACTTGCGCGCGGCACTGCGGCGCAAGCGAGACGCGCTCGGCAGCGCGCTGCGGGAATCGTTCGGGCCGAATGTGGAGTTCGAGATGCCCAGAGGCGGCATGTACCTATGGATGAAGTTCCCGAACGGGGTTGATGTGCGAGATTTGGTTGCGCCCGCCCTTAAAGAAGGCATCGCGTTCAACCCGGGCCCCGACTGGTCGGCAGACCCGGAAGCCGCCGCGAACTACATCCGCCTGTGCTTCGCGCTGCCGTCAGAAGGCGACATCTGGGAAGGCGTGGAAAAGATGGCGGAAGTCTTTCGCAGTGAAGGCGCGCTGCCCTGATATTGCGCCGAAATTACATGCTTATGAGATAGCTTCAGTTGGTACAATTGAGTAAGGCGTTCACGATACATGCTCACAGGAGACACAAGAGTTGGGCCTTTTCAATTGGACAATCCGTCTGGACAGCATGGACGGCGAACGGTCGTTGGAAATAGACGCGATAGTTGACACCGGCGCAAGTTACACCACCGTTCCGGGCAATCTGCTGAGGGACTTGGGCGTGACTCCCATCGACAAGATTACCCTCGTAATGGCAGACGGGCGGCGGGCAGAGTACGACATTGGAGAAACTCGCGCTACCGTCAATGGGAGAAGTATTCCCACCTTGGTTGTGTTCGGCGCTGACAACGCCCGTGAGCTACTGGGCGCATACACTTTGGAAGGGTTGCGCCTCGCGGTGGACCCTGCACATGGCAGGCTTATCCCCGCCACCACAGCATGGGCGTAGCTCGCCCCCTGCGTCATCTCGGCTACAATAGCAAGTCCGCGCCAAGCAGGGAGCGCGCGCGCGCGTCATCGTCCGTTGTAACCGCGACGATGGCATGTCCCCCAATCCGATGCACGATGTGGATGGTGCGAACATTGATGTCTTCGATGGCGAAGTTTCGGGCGACCTGAGCGAGAGCGCCGGGCTTGTCGGGCAAATGAAATACGACCACATCCGATGTTATCGCGCGCAAATCGGCATCCAGCAGCGCCCGCAGCGCGGCGTCATCGTCGTCCGCGCTTAGTGCTATCACGCCGAAGCGCTCAACCATGCGCCCGTCGATTGCCTCGATGTTAATCTCCGCTTCGCCGAGCACGGTTGTGACATGCGCCAACGAGCCCGGCTCATCCGGCACGATTACGATGATGTGGCTTTGCTCTGCGTTGTCGGAAACGGGTAAGCTCATATTTACACCGGCGGCCATTCGAGGCAATCCGCGACTACCTCGTCTATCATCTGGCGGGTTACATGGGGCATCGTTATCAGGTGGGCGATGTCGTCTATCGGCGCCAACTGCCACAAGAACAGCACATACGGCGACGGTCGCGGGAACACTACGATGGGGCTGTTCTTTGCGCGCCAGGCCGGTATGCCGTTCTCGTTGAACCGCTGTACCGCATACTCGGCTGTGTCGAGCATATCCGCGACTATGCGCCGGAATCCATCGACGCCGTTCTTTGTCATCGAATACCACATTATCATCGGCGTAATCGCGTTGCGCGAGCCTAACAGCGTCGTGTCCAGCGCGCCCACATACTCGATAGCCCTACCGATTTGCGCCGTGTATTCCTTCTTCGTCACCACCACGCCGCACGGTATCGGAGAGCCGAACATCTTGTGCCCGGACACCGCGATACTATCCACGCCGCTGTCGAAGCCGAACGGCTGCGGGTCGTCCACGAACGGCAGTATCATGCCGTGGAACGCGGCGTCCGCGTGAATGTAGTAGCGCGGCAACGCCAACTCCTGCACTATCTCTCTGATACGGTCAAGGTTGTCCACCGCGCCTTTCATCGTCGTGCCGATGTTGGCGACAATCAGCGCGGGCGATGTGCGATTGATGCGTATCGATTCGCGCAGGTCGTCGTAGTCCATCTCGCCGTTGTCCTGACTACGAATCATGATGTTGCGTATGTTCAGCACATGCAGAATCTTCAGCACAGAGTAGTGCGTATCCTGTGAGAAATATGCCACCGGGTCGCGCATCATCTCGCGGCCAACATATATGCCATACATGTTGCCCTCAGTGCCGCCGGCGGTAACATATCCCCAAGCATCTTCTGCGGGCAGGCGCATCAGATCGGCGACAGCGGTTACAACCTCGCGCTCCGTTTCATGCGTGTTAGACTGGTAGCGTGAATACCCGAACGGGTCGCCAACATTGTTCGCGGCATAGGCGAGCAGCGGGTACAAGTCAGCGTAATCGAAATTCTGATTGACCGGATAGCCTGCCGAAAACGGGCTGAGCTGGCTGAACTCCGATAGCACTTGGTGAATGCGCGCGTCGAGTTCCGATTGAATCGCAGGGCTGTCCATCGACACTGACTATACCTCCGTCAGAAGCCCTTCCCCATTAATGGAGAAGGGAGGGTTGGGATGAAGAAGGATGAGCTGAATTACTTCCAGCCTACTTTTCCGGCGACCAATTATACACCTTCGTCAGCGCGCCGCCCATCAGCATCGAGCGCTCGGAATCTGACAGCGAGTCCGTTACGCGGAACGCCTCTACGCCTTGCTCGTATGTCAGCACATGTATCGCCCGTGTCCAGTCCGTTCCCCATAGGCAGCGCTCGAATCCGAACGCAGTGAAAAGCTGCCCAAGCGGCTCCCATATATCAGGGTATGGGAACGGCTCGTGCGCCAGCGTGCACGCGCCCGAAATCTTGATTGCCACATTGTCGAGCGCAGCCATCGCCACAACTGCCGGCAGATCCGCCCACGGCTCCGCCGGCGCAGGTGGATGGCGCGGCTGCTCCAGCCCTACATGGTCGATAACGAGCTGCGTGTTCGGATTTCGCCGCGCGAGCTCGGCAACGACATGCATCCTGTCCGTTGACATTATGTTCACCGGCACGCCCGCATCGCCCGCCGCCGCGACAATGGCGTTGAGGCCCGGATGCGAGCCATCGTTGTAATCGCCATAAGTCAGCATGATGCGAACGCCAACGACGCCGGGCGTGCTTGTCCATTCCGCCACATCGTCGGCTATCGTGTCCGACTCCGCGTTGAACGGGCGAATAAGTCCAAACTTGCCCGGATGCTTGGCATGGACTTCAAGTGCGTAGCTCGGGTCGAAGCGATACATGGAATACGGTGAGACTAGCAGCGCGCCATCTACGCCTACCGCGTCCATAGCGGCAACCATGTCGTCGCCGGTAACTTCATCGGGACCATCCAGAAAACCCTGCCAGGGACGCTCGGGGCTGTCGCGCTCGTAGGCATGCACCTGCGAGTCAATTGTGGGAATCTGCTCATCCATGTTGTTCCTCCTACCCTGTTTCATCGTTGCCGTCTGCCCTTGATTTCTGCGCGAAGCGCATCAAATCTCGAACTTCTTCTTGTTGACTTTATTATAAGCGCCTGTGATAACGGACAGAAATGCGATGACTGCCGGTATCAAGCCCAGAACCCAAGCCCCGTAGGCGCAAATCGCATTCGCCGGAATATATGCTTCTGCATGCCGGGTTATAGCCAATGACCAGCCAGATAATCATTTCGACAAAACATCAAGACCGATATGCCGATGGCTTTAAGCGTAACTGCTCCCTGCGCGGCTTCTTGTTCAGTCCCTTGCTCAGC
>VXRI01000272.1 GCA_009838595.1 Chloroflexota bacterium
CGTCTCCGGAGACGCCGTAGCTACCCACCGAAAGCGCAGGCGCAGTGGCGATGTAAAGCTCTTCTTTGTCATCCTACTGTATGACCACGGTGTAACGCACTGTGCCCATAGAATACTCTTTCTATCGTCATTCTTGCCCGACAGCCGCCATCATGTACGCAGAGACGCCTAGAGCCTCGAGTTTTTAGGTTCGTCTGAACATCTGCTATTATTCCAAATGCCGGCTGAGCGCGATGAATGCTTCCATTCGAGATTTGGCGCCGCCTTCGTCGATGGACTTAGCGGCTGCGGCGACGCCATCTTGGAGGTTGTCCACTTGTCCGCCGGCGAGTAGGGCGGCCGCGGCGTTGAGCAGCACGATGTCGCGCGCCGCGCCTGCGCTGCCGTTGAGAACATCGCGCAGCATCCGCGCGCTTTGCCCGGTGTCGGAGACTTGCACTTCACTGAGCGGCGACTTGCTGAAGCCCAAATCTTCCGGAGAGATTAAGTACTCGCTGACGGCACCTTCGTTGAGTTCCCAGACTTGTGTGGAGTCCGCGATGGTGATTTCGTCCAGACCGTCGTTGCCATGTACGACTAACGCGCGCCGACTGCCGAGCCTGTTGAGTGCCTGCGCCATCTTCGCGGCAGTTGACGCATCCGCGACGCCGATTACCTGTGCGCCCGCGCCGGCAGGGTTGGTGAGCGGGCCGAGGATATTGAACACGGTACGGATGCCTATTTCGCGTCGTGGACCGGCGGCGAAGCGCATTGACGGGTGAAAACCCTGCGCGAACATGAAGCCGAAGCCCGTCTCGTCGATACAGCGCGCTACCGATTCCGGGCTGAGTGTGATATTCACGCCCAGCGCTTCGAGCACATCCGCGCTGCCGGACGAACCGGACATCGCGCGGTTTCCGTGTTTGGCGACCTTCGCACCCGCACCTGCCGCCACGAATGCCGCGGCGGTGGATATATTGAAAGTGCGGGAACCATCGCCGCCTGTGCCGCAAGTGTCAACCATCGTGCCGTCCAATTCGACCCGCAGCGAGTGCTGGCGCATGACCTGCGCCATGCCGGCAATCTCGTCAACGGTCTCGCCCTTGAGGCGCAGCGCGGTTACGAATGCGCCGAACTGCGCGGGTGTCGCCTCTCCGATCATTATCTTGTTCATCGCCTGCGCGGCGGCTTCCATCGATAGGGATCCCCCGCTCACGACCACTTCAATGGCTTCTCTAATCATCGCTAACTCCACTGCTTCGCGCTGCAAGTTGCACTACTACATTTCGAGGAAATTTCGCAGAAGATCGTGTCCAACCTTAGTCATTATAGACTCTGGGTGGAACTGTATGCCCTCTACGGGATGCGTCTTGTGGCGCACGCCCATTACGATGCCGTTGTCTGTCCAGGCGGTGATGTCCAGGTCATCAGGAATGTCGCCTGCCATGACCGCTAACGAATGGTACCGAATCGCGTCGAATGGGTTAGGCAATCCCTTAAAGACGCCTTCGCCGTCGTGCCTGATGCTCGACATCTTGCCGTGCATAATCTCGCCGGCGCCGGTTACCGTGCCGCCGTACACATCGCCGATGCACTGGTGTCCAAGACACACGCCTAGCGTTGGCGTGCGCTCGCCGAAGTGCTGGATGACTTCGTTTGATATGCCTGCTTCCTTCGGCGTGCAGGGCCCCGGCGAAATGACGATTTTCTCCGGCGCTTTATTTTCGATTTCCGAGATAGTAATCTTGTCGTTTCGCGTGACCTCGACATCCGCGCCGAGTTCGCACAGGTACTGGTACAGGTTGTAGGTGAAACTGTCGTAGTTGTCAATCAGGAGTATCATCTGTCTGTCCTTTGCAAGGAGCGAACCACAGGGCGATGTGTATAGGCGTAATCGTCTGGCAGCGTTACCGCGTTCGCCTTGCTGTGAGTAGTCTATTGATGTGTGATGCCGACTTCTTCGGCGTCGTCGATTGCGCGCATCAGGGCAGATGCCTTGTGCAGTGTCTCGCGATACTCGAAGTCCGGCGTGCTGTCATAAACGATGCCGCCGCCCGCTTGGGCGTGCGCGATGCCGTCTTTGATTATCAGCGTGCGGATGTCGATCGCGGTGTCCATATTGCCCATGAAGTCGAAGTAGCCTACCGCTCCTGCGTATGGGCCGCGCTTGTCCGGCTCGAGCTCTGCGATTATCTCCATTGCGCGAATCTTAGGAGCGCCGGAAACCGTGCCTGCGGGGAAGCATGCCCGCAGTGCGTCAAAGTTCGTGTAGCCGTCGCGGAGCTTGCCGCTCACGCGCGAAACTAGGTGCATCACGTGTGAGTATCGCTCGACGTCCATTAGCTGGTTGACCTTCACCGTACCCGGCTCGCTCACGCGCCCGATGTCATTGCGTCCTAAATCGACTAGCATGATGTGCTCAGCCTGTTCTTTCTCATCGCCGCGAAGTTCTTCTTCATTGGCATCATCTTCCTTCGCGTTCTTGCCGCGCGGTCTCGTGCCGGCAATCGGGTTCGTAGTTACGATTCCATTCTCCACGCGCACCAGCATCTCCGGAGACGCGCCGACAATATGAAAACCGTCAATCTCAAAAAAGTACATATACGGCGAAGGATTAATCGCGCGCAATGATCGGTAAATCTGGAATGGGTC
>VXRI01000184.1 GCA_009838595.1 Chloroflexota bacterium
GAATCGGCGCATTCCACCATGTCGCGCCGTCAGTCGCGGTAACACCCAGTCCGTTGATGCCACCGGATTCGCTGGACCCCGCCAACATTCACCCCGCCCAAGGCGTACCAACAGGGTTGAGCGCTTACGATTTCGCGTTCGGCACGACATTCTTCGATTACGACAACGACGGCGACGAAGACCTGTACTGGCTCGGCTCGACGGTGGATAGAGGCGAAGCGCCGGGCGGCGAAGTGTTCCCGTCGGCAGGCAGGATGATGCGCAATGTTGGCGGCGCGTTCGAGGACATCACGGTGCGAGCGCAACTTGTCGATGTACAGCGCGCGCGTTACGACAAGATTGACCCTGCCGATCCGAAGAAGAATGTGGGGCTGCACCGAATTGACCCAATGTTTCACGAGAACGGCAAAGGCGTGGCGCACGGCGACCTGAACGGCGACGGTTACCTTGACTTGATTGGCACGAACAGCAAAGGCAGCCTGTGGGAGGATTCGCGGCAGGTGTCGTTCAGCGAGGCGGGAGGACCGATATTCGTGTGGATGAATCCGGGCGGCAACAACCGTTGGATTGCGCTGCGCCTTAAGGGCAGGATGGCAATCGACGGCACGGGCAGCAACGCCGACGGCATCGGGGCGCGCGTGTACATCAGCGCGGGCGGGAAGACACAGGTGCAGGAAGTTCGCGCCGGTTCGAGTTACCTATCTATGGACAGCGTGGAACTGGAATTTGGGCTGGGACGCGCCAATAACGTTGACTGGGTCGAGGTTTTCTGGCCAAGCGGTCGCACGCAGAAGCTTGAAGATGTTGCTGCCAACCAAGTGCTGGAGATACTGGAGCCGGCGCAGTAGTGTATCAGTGGCGAACATCACAATTCGCTGCTTTGCAACGCACTGCACAGACCGACCTACAACGCTAAAGCACTTGGTCAACCCTACTGTGCCAAGCGAGTTATTGTCTCGAAGTGAAGATCCGACGATGTGCCGTTGGTGGGTTGCCAGCCGGCTAAGGTTTGCTTGATGGCGTAGGTATCGTGACGCCAGAGTATTGGGATTGCCCAGAACTCGGCGTATGTCTTGCGGTTCAGCGCTTGCAAGGTTAGATTGCGCTCGTCGTCGTTGACGGCGGACTGTATCTGATTGAGAATAGCGTCCGCAACATCAGGCGCATAGTAAGTCAGCATCGCGCCGTCCGCGCCGCTCATGTAGCGCCGGACGCTGTTGATGTCGCCGCCGGGCCGCGACGGCTGCGCGCCATGCAGTACCGGCGCAGGCGCGAAATCGTCGAAGAGCTGCGGCCTGGGCATGAACAGTGGCTGCACTGCGGGCCACTCCGTCGGAACGACTTCCGCATTGATACCAACTTCGCGCCAGTCTTCAGCGATCATCTCATTGATGAGCGGCATTTCAGATAAACCATACGCAACTAGCGAGATTAGCTTCACTGTCTCACCCGCGTATCCGGACTGCGCCAATTGCGTCCGCGCTTCTTCCGGGTTGAATGGATATGTCGGCAGGTCTTCGATATAGCCCGGCGAAACCGGCGTGAAGAGCGCCGAACCCGTCGCCACGCTCGCGGCTTCCGTCGGATATGCCGTTGCGACAATCTCCGGCATGTTTACGCTGAAAGCAAGCGCCTTCCGGAACTCTAGGCTGGATGTCAGAAAGTCCGTGTCGTAGCTCATGAAAAAGCGCAGCGCCGTGGACACTACATGCTTTGGACCGTCTATCCTGTAATCATTATCTCTGACACGCTCGAATGCGTCCGTGCCGATTGGCGCAATGTCAACGCTGCCCGTCTCTAACAGCGCTATTCGCTGCGGCTCTTCCGGCACCAGCGTGATGTCGAGTGTGTCGAATGGCGAGATGCGCTCGGCGTTCCAATAATCCGCGTTGGATTCAAAGTGCACGGATCCGCCGAGAGACTTTGAGCCGTAGCGCCAGGGACCACTGCCAATCGGCGCGGTGTTCAGCGCGGCAGGATTGTCGCCCAGTACATGCGAGGGCAGCAGGGGCATGTCGCCTTCCACAGGCGCGAGCAAGCCCAGAAACACCACATCAGGGCTGGAAAGGCGCAGCGCAACATTGCGGTTGTCTACCACATCCACTCCTGCGACGGTGGACTTTACATTGCCGCACACGCCGCATGTTGCGTCCTCGCGGAAATAATACTCAAGGCTGGTGTGGACATCCTCCGCGACAACGGGCTTGCTGTCGTGCCACTGTGCGTTCTCTCGGATAGTGAGAGTGAACACATCGGCGGCAGGGCTTGCCTCCCAGTAGCTTATCAGCCCAAATTGGGTCTCCAGCCTGCCTTCGCTGTTGACGCCGGCGAGGTGATCGTAAAGATGCCCGTGATATTTCAAGCCATCTTGATTATCCAATGACGGGTCAAGGGTTTCCGCGCTGAACGATGATAGCGCCACGCGCAATCCGCCACCGGCGTTGGGTGTCAATCCCACGTCGAAAAATGTGTACGCGAGAACGCCCACGAGGGCGGCTACGGCCACCAGCGCGGCTACGATAATAAGCAAAAGTCTGTTCGTCATGCGCTTTCAATCTCAGTTGATTTAGATTCTTTTGGACACGAAAACGGAATACTCGGCATACTGCAATAGACAAGAGT
>VXRI01000007.1 GCA_009838595.1 Chloroflexota bacterium
CCCTACCCGGGCCGCCGCGGCAGCGGCGCGGGCCTCGGCATCGGTGCGGGTTGGCACGTATTGGGATGTATCGGGGTCTAGAAAGCGCAACTCGCCGTCTTCCCAGCAGACGAATAGCCGCAGAATGTCGCTGTAACCGCGCAGCATGCCATCCGATACTTCTTCAATGGCTATCGGCTCGTATCGCCCGTCCACCAAGCGATCGCCCGCCAGCGCAGCGTCGTGGTATTCGCCGCCGCTCGCATCGAAACGCCAGTATTCCTGAATGCCATAACGCTCGTAGTCGTCTCGCTTTACTCCATAATCCCTACTGCCCGTTGTGGGCGAGGCTATTTCCAGCGTGAGTTCCGGCGGCTTCCCCTGTCTGTTTATCGCGTAGCCGTTCTGGAACTTCAGCAGGTCGAGATTCGCGCCGAACATCACCATAAGGTCGGGAATCCGCACATCGCCGCGCGTGGGCAGCGACGGCGCGACAGGGACTTCGTTCGCCACGGTCGCGTCGGAACGTCTGCGCGTCAGATGAATCTGCAACGACGAGGTAACGGCAGGGGAATATAAGAAGAACCAGTTTTGCATATCGTCCCGTGGCGGATAGTCGGGAAAGCGCTCGTGCTCTCCGACTTCCTGCATAAGAGTGGCTGTCTTGCTAGTGGTCATAGTGGAGCCTCTTGGCGCATCGTCTCTGGGCATGTTGATAATTCATGCCCCCATCTTAACCCAGCCGGTCTATCGATGTCAGTTCAGCCGCCGCGCTACGCATGGGCTAGGGCGCCGCCGTCTATGTAGATGGTTTGGCCCGTGACGAAGTCGCAGGCGTCGGATGCCAGATATACCAGCAAGCCGCATAGGTCGTTCGGATGGCCCCTGCGGCGCGAAGGTAGATAGCGCACCAGCAGTTCGCGCTGCGATTCTGCGGTCGGCTCTTCGGGCGTAATCCAGCCGGCGCCGATGGCGTTGACGCGTATGCCGCGCCGCGACCATTCGAGCGCCAACGACGACGTTATCTGCGCCACCGCGCCCGATGCCGCGCACGCCGCGACCGAGTTCCACAGACCGCGCAACGCAAGTCCGGAGCCGATGTTCACGATGTGTCCTCTCTCCTGCGCCAGCATCCGCCTGCCCACCGCTTGGCTGCACAGGAACATGGACTTCACATTGAAGTCCATCAGCCGTTGCCATTCGTCTTCGAGCACATCCTCAAACGGTTTGCCGAACTCGGCGCGCGCGTTATTCACCAGAATATCCACCTTGCCGAATTCGTCCACGACGCGCTGCGTCATCGCTTCCACATCGTCGGCGTTCGTAACATCGGTCGTGATTTGCAGCGCGCGGCGTCCCTGCGTCTCGACCGATCTCGCTGCGTCTGCGGCGTCCGAATTCGTCGCGCCTGCGATTGCGACATCAGCGCCTGCCTCAGCCAGAGCCGCCGCCAGAAATGGCGTCCAACCGCGCCTGTCCGCCGTAATAATCGCCGCCTTGCCAATCAGGTTCCATTCTTCAGGTATGGGCATGTCATTCTCCTTTAATTGCCAGTAGTCAGTGAACAGTTTTCAGTTATCCAATCATTGGTTGACTGACACACGCCGGTGTCAAAAAGCTGCGGCGTCTGAAATCTGATTACTGGTAACTGAAAACTCTACACTTCGAGGGGTATTTCGGGCGCGTAGCCGGTGGGCGCGTAGCCGCCTGCTAATCCGCCGCCGTCTATGACGAACATCTCGCCGTTCATGTAGTCTGACGCGTCCGACGCCAGATACACGGCGAGCGGTCCCATCTCGTGCGGCCTGCCCACGCGACCCATCGGGATGAATCCGCCGCGGGGTAAAGTGTCGTTGGATTCCGCCGTGCCCTCGGTCGGAATGTAGCCCGGCACGATGCAAGTGCAGGTGATACCGTAGCGGCTCATGCTGGTGGTTATGGTGCGCGTGAGCTGCACGATGCCGCCCTTGCCGCAGGTGTACATATAGTTGTCGCGTCCGCCGCGAAAGCCGAATCCGGATGACACATTGACAATTTTGCCGCCGCCGCGCTCAATCATGTGCTGCGCCACCGCGCGCGAGCAGTAGAACGCTCCGGTGAGATTCGTGTCGATGCCGATGCGCCAGTCCTCATCGGAGATGTCCCATATCGGGATGGAGCCTTGTCCGCGCACGATGCCGGCGTTGTTGAACAGCACGTCCACCTTGCCGAACTCGTCGATAGCGCGTTCGAACAGGGCGTTGACCTGCGCCGAGTCGGTAACATCGGTCGAAACGGCGATGGCACGCCTGCCGACCGCGCGCACGGCATCGGAGGTCTCCTCAATTGGCCCTATGCGGCGAGAGGCAATCACAAGATCTGCGCCCGCCTTTGCCATCGCCACGGACATCTCGCGTCCCAACCCGGTGCCGCCACCCGTGATGACGACTGTCTTGCCGTCCAAACTCAACTTCTCAAGCATTTTCTGTTCTCCTTAACTCAATAGTCCCTTCCCTCATTGTGTAGCGCCTATTGTGGCACATTGCGGGAAGGTTAGAAGGCTAGGATGAGAGAAGAAACTCTCTTCATTCCGTCTAGCTAACCCCGTGTGCAAGTTTTATACGATGGATAGCAATAGTTGAAAAGCCAGGTCC
>VXRI01000048.1 GCA_009838595.1 Chloroflexota bacterium
CTTCGGATACAAGGTGCATGTGGGAGTGGATGCCGGCACCGGACTGGTTCGTAAAGCGAAGTTCACGTCGGCTAAGGTGTATGAGAGCGAGGTTGCCGATGGTCTGGTGAGTGGAGATGAGGGAGAGGTGTACGCTGATAGGGCGTATGAGTCCAAGAGGCGACGCAGTTGGCTGAAGTCGATGGGTATAAAGGACCGGATCATGCATCGCTCCCACAAGCATCAGTCTGAGTTGCCGCACTGGCAGAGGCGACGCAACGAGTTGATAAGCCCGAGGCGAGAGTTGGTCGAGAAGGTGTTTGGGACGCTCAAGCGCAGTTATGGCTACAGTCGAGTGCGCTATCGCGGTCTGGAAAGAAACGCGGTGGAGATGTGGTTCAAGCTCATGGCATACAACTTCAGGAAAGCGGTCAAGTTAACAGGCTATGCCGGCTGAATACCGAAGTGGGAAGCAAACCGGAGGCAATATGAGAGCATCCGGATACCCAAACCAATGCAGGCAAGCGCCTGAAGGCGGTCGGTAAAGACGCCTATCTCGTTCAGTATCAACAAATAGCCCCGTCTTCACCAGTTACGCAAAGGTCTCCGCAGGCGGGAAGCCAGAAATTGGCTGTTTTCGGCCTCAAAGTGCGCTTTCATCGGCCGTTTTCTGGTTTCCTGATTTCGCAGGAAAGACGAGAATGAAGTTACGCATGATTTGTGAAATCGTCTTGATATTTGTTAGGACTTGTTGATATAGGCGAACAGGATATAGAGTGTAGAAAACTGGCGTACTGACGGACTAGGAGGTAACGCAATGAGAATCGGCTTCATCGGGCTTGGCAATATGGGCGGCGGGATGGCAGCGAATGTGCTGCGCGCCGGATACGACCTGACGGTGCACGACTTGCGCCGAGAATCGGCGACTTCGCTGTTAGAGGCTGGCGCGTCTTGGGCAGATACTCCGGCGGAACTAGCGGCATCGTGTGACATCGTTCTGACATCGCTGCCCGGACCGCGCGAGGTTGAGGCGACCGCGCTAGGCGAAGGTGGCGTATTGGAGGGAATGGTCAGCAAGGCAGCAGAAGACGGCAATAGCGGCGGCGTGTATATCGACCTTAGCACAAGTTCGCCCACGCTGATACGCGACATCGCAGTTCAGTTCGCCGAACAAGGCCTGAGCGTGCTGGACGCGCCGGTGAGCGGCGGGCCAGTCGGCGCGCGCACGGGCAAGTTGGCGGTGATGGTTGGCGGGGAGCGCGATGTTTACGACCGCGTGAAGCCCGCCTTAGATGCCATCGGCGACAAGGTGAGCTACATCGGGCCAGTCGGTTCTGGCAGCATCGCTAAGCTAATGCATAACTGCATCGGCTACGGCTTGCAGACCATCGTCGCCGAGTGCCTGACGCTGGGTGTGAAGGCGGGCGTTGATCCGGAGCCGCTGTACGAAGCAATCTCCAACGGCTCGGTCGGACGCGGCAGCTCGTTCGCCAACACCTACCCGAACACATTCCTTGCCGGAAACTTCGACCCGCCCAGCTTCGCATTGCGTCTGGCGCACAAAGACGTCAGCCTCGCGTTGGAACTATCGCGCGAGTACGGCGTGCCGATGAGCGTAGGCAACATAGCGTACCAAGAGCTGACCGCCGCCCTAAACCGAGGCTGGGCAGATATGGACTCGCGCATAGCCATGACGCTGCAAGAAGAGAGGGCGGGCGGAGTGGAAGTGAGGATAGCGAAATCGGACGCTGATGCGCTGGAGGCGTGATATATGCGGTGGGTTCGAGTGAAACGAAATGGAAATAAGCGCGAAATGAAATGGAAATGAAATGCGTCCAAAATCGCACGAATCGCAGTAACAAGTGGTAAAATGTGAAATGAGCCGAAAATGAAATCGAAATTAACTTGAAATGACATCGGAAATTGTCAGCCGATACGCTATTCCTCAGCGCTGGATACGCTACGATCAGTCAGCCATATTTAATCTACTGGTCGAGGCAAAGACTGCCGCCGCTGTGCTGCGACAGATGCCTTACCTGCATCAGTGGATTGAGCAGGCGCATGAAGAACAACTGCGGCTGGAAGCGGCTGGCACTTCCCGCATAGAAGGCGCAGAGTTCACTCAGCGGGAGCAGGAACAGGCACTTGCTTCCGCATCACATCAGCAATCTGGCTTGACTCACTCCCAGCGGCAGTTGAAGTGCGCTGATGCCACCTATCGCTGGCTTCAAACTCAACCAGCAGACCGCCCCGTAACTTCTGACGTGATCCTAAATGTACACCGGCGTATCGTAACCGGCTGCGACGATGATCACTGCGAACCGCGCCCAAACGGATGGAATGTAACATTTGGAACGCCAACATGCCGAGGTGCTGAAGGTGGCAGCGAATGTCAAATAGCCTTCGAAAGCCTCTGCTCGTCAATCGCCGGCAAATTCCGGCAACACGACCCGATAATCCAAGCCGTTGCTGTGCACTACCATTTGGGCGCGATGCACGCATTCGGCGACGGTAATGGTCGTACTGCGCGCGCACTTGAAGCATTTATGCTGCGGCGCGCCGGCGTTAACGATGTAGCTAACCCCGTGTGCGAGTTTTATACGATGGATAGCAATAGTTGAAAAGCCAGGTC
>VXRI01000348.1 GCA_009838595.1 Chloroflexota bacterium
ATGCAATTCCGCTTGCCACGCCTTTTGGACTTCCGCTAACTTTTTTGTACGGATGTTGGGAAGGCTGGTGGCAAAACGCCCCGAGGAGTGAACGGTGAATTTAGGAACTACTACTATTGATGTTGTCAGCGACGGCACATTTCTGATGGACGGTGGCTGCTTGTTCGGGCAAGTGCCAAAGACCGAGTGGGAATTGCAGATAAAGCCCGATCGGCGAAACCGCATACGCCTCGCGCTGAACTGCCTGCTTATCCAGACACCGGATCTGAACGTTCTAGTAGACACCGGCGCAGGCTCGAAGCGGCAGGACAGGATGAAGGAGACAATGCGCCTCAACGGCAACAAGCTGCTGAAGGGCTTGAAGTCGCATGACATCACGGCGCGCGACATCGACGCGGTGGTGCTCAGCAACCTGCACTTCGACCACTCCGGCGGCTGCACGAAACTAGACCGCTCCGGTACACCCGTACCGACTTTCCCGAAGGCGCGTTATCTAGTCCAGCGATCCGGCTGGGAAGAGGCAAACTCGCCCAACGAACGATACGCTGACACTTTCTACGATGACGATTTCCTTCCACTTGCAGAGCGCGACATGATAGATTTCGTGGACAACGACCACGAAGTCATCCCCGGTCTCAAGCTGAAGGTTACGGACGGACCATCCATCGGCCACCAGATTGTGCTGGTAGAGCGCGGCAGCGAGAAGATCGCCTTCGTGAGCGACCTAATCCCTACACCGTATCACCTGCCCTTATCCTACATACCGGCGATGCACGAATACCCAAACACAACACTTGAACGCAAGCGAGAGTTCATCGAGATGGCGATCGAAGGCGGCTGGTTGGTCGTGTTCGGCCACGCCTTTGAGCAGAACGCGGGCTACATCGTACAAAAGAACGGCGCGACGCATTTCCTACCGGTCGAAGTTTAAGCTGCCAAGTTGCAGACATAGTACTGCTGCTTTGGATACAAGAAGGGGCCGCCCATTGCTGCGCCCCTTTTCTTTGTCCAATTACAGGTATTGCGCAGTCTATTATCTCAGGATATGTCAGGTTGCGACATTCAGGCTACTTCGGCAATGACCGTTCCGTGCGCGTCAACCGACCTCAATATCCCGCCGGTAATTTCGTTCAACAGCATACGCTCGCTCTGCGCTCTAACGCGGATGTAATTGTCGGTCAAGCCCGTCCAAAATGATTCGCCGCTGATCGTTGTTTGGCTTTCCCAAAGCACTGGGCGCGTGTCTCCCAGCCGCTCTTGACGGAATTGCCGCATTTGCGACTTGGACAACGCCAGCAGCGCGCTCATTCGTTCGCTCTTAACATCTGGCCGCAGCTGCTCCTTGAAATGTGCTGCGCTAGTGCCGGGACGCACCGAGTACGGGAACACATGCATATCTGCGAATCTGATGGACTCACAGATATTGTAAGTTGCCTGAAAATCATCGTCCGTCTCACCGGGGAAGCCCACGATAACATCCGCAGTTACGCTGGCATGTGGAATGCGCGCGCGGATTCGACTTACAGTCTCGGCGTATTCCTGTGCAGTGTACCTGCGGCGCATCCGACTGAGTATGCGGTCGCTTCCACTTTGTAGTGGCATGTGGAAGTGCGGACAGAGCCGTTCGTTGTCCCACAGATCTATCAGTTCGTCGCTTATCTCACGCGGCTGCAACGACGATACACGCAGCCTCTCAACATCGGTTTGCGACAAGACGCTTGCAATAAGCGAATATAACGATGCTTCTAGCAAATCAAAACCATAAGAGCCGAGTTGTGTGCCGGTCAGCACGACTTCGCGATAGCCGCTCTTGATGAGCCGGCGCACTTCGTCCACAAGGGAATCGGGCGAGACGCTCCGTTCCCTACCCCGTACCTTTGGCACAATGCAGTAGGCGCAGACCTGATTGCACCCTTCCTGTATCTTCACCATCGCGCGAGTGCGGCAAACGCTGGGCATCGTGTAATCTGCATCGTCGCCGGTGGCGCACGGGACGGTGTTGTCACCATTCTCGCCGCGCCAATCGATGACCTGCCGCACAAGCCGCGATTTGTCCACATTGCCGAACACCAGGTCGATGGCAAACATGTCCGCGAGTTGCTTTGGCGAACGCTGAGCGTAGCAGCCTGTCACGACGATGGTGGCGCTCGGATTGCGCCTCCGCGCCGCTCGCAGCGACTGCCGTGCCTTCTTGTCCGCGACATGCGTCACGGTGCAGCTATTGACCACATACACGTCGGCCGGCTCATCTTCGCGCACATGCTTCAGCCCCGCTTCCGCAAACTCGCGCGTCAGCGCGAGCGTGTCTGCCTGGTTAAGCTTGCAGCCGTGCGTCTCAATGGCGAAGGTGGTGGGGTTGGTTGCTTTAGCTTCGTTGGTCTGTGTTTGCATCACATAGCACTCGGGGAATAGTTTCTTCCCTTTTGGGGATAGTTAGGATTGGGGCAAGTAGAGCAACGTACAACTCTAATGTAGCATTGCCGCTTTGTCCCCAGGGCAATCGCATCTTGCGACAATTGGAATACTTATTGCGCTCACTTATCATGTACGGCGATGATTCCAAGTCTCATTGAAGGTTTGGAAAAGCCTTGACTGTATATTTCAGCGA